>JBBQCU010000252.1:0-5808 GCA_038319065.1 Methylococcales bacterium | reverse complement strand
ATTGGCGCCGGTACGGTCATAGGTCCTCATGTCGTTATTAAGGGACCCACTTCTATTGGGAAGAAGAATCGTATTTACCAATTCACTTCAATTGGCGAAGATCCACAAGATAAAAAATATGCGTTTGAGGTAACACGGCTTGAAATCGGTGATAGAAATACCATTCGAGAATTTACCTCTATGCACAGAGGAACCCAGCAAGATAATAGTGTTACCCGGATAGGCAATGATAATCTGTTCATGGCTTATACCCATGTTGCCCATGATTGCATTATTGGCGATCATGTCATTATGGCAAATGGTGCGTCATTAGCCGGGCATGTACATCTGAATAGTCATGCTATCCTGGGTGGATTCACCTTGGTGCATCAGTTCACCCAAATAGGACAATACAGCTTTGCAGCTATGGGCAGTGCGATTACCCAGGATATCCCCCCTTTTATCATGGTCGGCGGCAAGCCCACTCGACCCCATGGCATAAATTCAGTCGGCATGGAACGTAATGGCATATCAGCCGAAGATATCAGATTAATCAGAAATGCTTATAAAATAATCTATAAATTGAATTTGCGATTGGAAGATGCCATTGAGCAAATGGAAGATCTTGCAAAGGATAGCGAACAATTGACTGAAATGATCAGCTTTTTGCGTAATGTACGCCGGGGTATATTACGTTAAGGCAATGTTATTATGGATGACGACCAATTACTCAAAACCGCACAAAACTTCCTGGTTGCCGGTGTTGATGAAGCCGGTCGGGGGCCACTAGCCGGGCCGGTGGTGGCGGCAGCCGTTATACTTGATCCATTGAAACCCATTGATGGTTTGGCCGATTCAAAAATACTCAGTGAGAGGAAGCGAGGCGGCCTTTTTGAAATAATTAAAGAAGTTGCTTTAAGTTGGTCATTGGGAGTAGCCAGTGTTGAAGAAATCGATGAATTCAATATTTTACAAGCAACACTTATTGCCATGCAGCGGGCTGTAAATGGATTGGCGATTCAACCTCATATGGTTTTAATAGACGGGAACCATCTTCCTAGCTTGATTATTCCTGCCCAAGCCATTGTTAAAGGCGACAGCAAAGTGAAAGAGATCAGTGCGGCTTCTATATTGGCAAAAGTTGTGCGGGATAGCATCATGGTTGATTACAACAAAAAATATCCCGATTTTTCGTTTCATTTGCACAAAGGCTACGGCACTCAGCAACATTTGGCCGAGATTGAACAATTCGGTATTTTACCGGTTCACAGAAAAACATTTAATCCTGTAAAAACAATGATAATTCACCAAAGAACAAAGTAGGTAACTACTCAGCCGATGTTAAAATAGCCACAGATCCACAGATTAAACTTATTTAGTTCAATCTGTGGATCTGTGGCGTTTTATATTTGTTGCTAAGTCGTTACTTTTTTGTTAAGGCCTTCAATTTGACCCTAGTGGCTCTTCATCCATTAATGCAATCTGTTCGCGAAGCTCAATAATACGATCCTGCCAATACCGGGGTGTATTGAACCAGGGGAACGCCATAGGAAATGCCGGATCATCCCAGCGTTTTGCAATCCATGCGGAATAATGGATCAAGCGTAAGGTGCGTAAGGCTTCCAGCAGAAACAATTCCTTTGTGTCGAAATCGTAAAAAGTTTGGTAACCTGCCAGTAGATAGTTGAGTTGCAATGTCATCTCGGTACGGTTACCTGAAAGCAACATCCACAAATCCTGTATCGCCGGCCCCATCCGGCTGTCATCAAAATCAACGAAATGGGGGCCGTCATCGGCCCATAAAAGATTGCCTGGGTAGCAATCGCCATGCAGTCTCAGGTTTTTTACCTTACCGGCGCGTTCGAAACAACGTTTAACTGAATCCAGTGCGTGCGCGGTAACACTGCTGTAAGCATTGAACAAATCTGCCGGAATAAAATCCTGCTTTAGCAGATAATCTCTAGGCTCGTCGCCAAAATTGGTTATATTCAGTGCCGGACGTTCCTTAAAGGGATTTAAAGCGCCAATTGCATGAATACGAGCAATAAAACGCCCCATCCATTCCAGCTTCTCACGACCTTCAATTTCCGGGACACGTCCAGTTTGCCTGGGAAACACGGAAAACCGGAAGCCGTCGATTTCATTTAGCGTCTTGTTTTTGCTAAATCGAAAAGGCGGGACTACAGGTATTTCATTTTTTGACAATTCCTGAAGAAAAGAATGTTCTTCAAGGATAGCGTGGGTCGTCCAGCGGTTGGGTCTATAGAACTTTGTCACAACAGTCGTTGAGTTAGCCAAACCAACCTGGTAAACGCGGTTTTCATAGCTGTTAAGTGCGAGTAACCGGCCATCACTATGCAAGCCAACACTGTCAAGCGCGCTCAAAATAATATCGGGGGTTAGGGCTGAAAAAGGCGTGAGATGAGTATTCATAAGGTCATTGTAACCTTGAATACTCATTTTAGATAATGCTCTTATTAGTGCTTGCTTGCTGGTTTTTGTACTGCTGAAGGTTCAGCTCAAGAAGCTGGCTCTTGATGAGGGCCTTGTACATCTGCCACATCACCTTCGTAGGGAGTGGCATAGCTGCATTCTTTTTGCGGGCAAACTTTTTCGACGCCACGTCTTTTAGTCTCTTTTAACGTCAAAATAGGCCAATTACATTGCGGGCAGCTTTCATTAATCGGGGTATTCCATAGTGCGTAATCACATTTTGGATAGCCCGAACAGGAGTAAAATATTTTGCCATTACGTGATTTGCGTTTAAGGATGGTCCCTTTTTTGCATTGAGGACATTCAACGCCGGTGTCCATGGGCTTTTCCAAGGGCTCAATATGACGGCATTTTGGATAGGCACTACAGCCGATAAATTTTCCATAGCGGCCGGTTTTAAAAACTAATGGCGATTCGCATTGAGGACAGACCCGGCCTTCCACAACTTCGGGTTCGTCGGAAGCGCTAAGGTCATCATTCAAATTTCGAGTATAGGAGCATTCAGGATAATTGGTGCAGCCTATAAATCGGCCATTTCTCCCCAAGCGGATTGATAGTGGACTGCCACACTCAGGACATTTTTCATCGATGGCTTCCTGAGTAACATCTTTACGCTGCACGCTTGCATCTTTTTCCAGAATCATGGAGTTAAATGGCTTCCAGAATTCGTGCATTAATGGAATCCAGTCTTTTTCACCCCGGGAGACGGCATCCAGTTCATCTTCCAAATTTGCCGTAAAATCATAATCGACATATTTGGTAAAGTGTTCAGTTAGAAATTTATTGACGATTCTGCCGACATCGGTAGGGTAAAAGCGTTTGTTCTCCAAGGTGACATACTCACGGTTTTGCAGGGTCGAAATAATCGATGCATAAGTGGAAGGTCGCCCTATACCGTGTTCTTCCAGGGATTTTACCAGGCTGGCCTCGCCGTAACGTGGAGGTGGCTCGGTAAAATGCTGCCCTGCGATAATGTCATTGAGAGGTATAGGACGGCCTTCTTCCAATGGCGGCAAAAAACTTTCCTTATCATCACTTTCCTTGCTGTCATCTTTTCCTTCCAGGTAAACTGCCATAAATCCGGGTGTGGCAATGGTAGATCCTGTTGCTCTTAAAACATGTTTACCATCGCCGCAGGTTAAGTCAACGGCGACCATATTCAGGGTAGCGTGAATCATCTGGCAAGCTATGGTGCGCTTCCAGATCAGATCGTACAGTTTGTATTGTTCAACACTGAGGTAGCTTTTTATCTGATTAGGCAAATGCCGTGGGGAAGTCGGGCGTATGGCTTCATGTGCTTCCTGAGCATTTTTTGATTTGGTTTTGAATAGTCTGGGTTCTTTGGGTACATTTTTAGCACCGTAGTTTTCTGCAATCAGTGCACGTATTTCCTCGACGGCTTCTACTGATAAATTAACCGAATCCGTACGCATGTAGGTAATCAGACCGGCTGTTTCGCCGCCTAAATCAATTCCTTCATACAGTTGTTGGGCAATTATCATGGTGCGTTTGGTTGTAAAACCCAATTTACGCGAGGCTTCCTGTTGTAATGTTGAGGTTATGTAAGGCGGTGCAGGGTTACGCTTTTGCTGCTTCTTTTCCAGCTTGGCAACCAGAAGCTGACCATCTGCCGCAGCCAGGAGAGTCTGTTTGGTTTGTTCTGCTTGCGTTTCATTGGTAATACTGAATTGAGTCAGTTTTTCGCTATCAAAATATGTCAATTTGGCTTTAAAGGCTTGTTCGTGCGCTGTCAATGCAGCGTCAACAGTCCAGTATTCACGGGTTTTAAAAGCCTCAATTTCCAGTTCGCGCTCAACTATCATGCGCAATGCAGGGCTTTGTACACGGCCGGCCGATAAGCCTCTGCGAATTTTTTTCCATAGTAAGGGCGATAGATTAAAACCCACCAGATAATCCAGTGCGCGGCGTGCCTGCTGGGCATTGATTAAATTGGTGGCCAATTTCTCCGGATTGGCGATGGCTTCAGTGACCGCCTTTTTGGTAATTTCATGAAAAACTACCCGATGCACAGGCTTGTCCTTGAGCAATTTTTTTTCTTTCAGCAGTTCATATAAATGCCAGGAAATGGCTTCGCCTTCTCTATCAGGGTCGGTTGCCAGATACAAGGTGTCAGCTGATTTAAGTGCTTTACTGATAGCCTGAACGTGACGTTGATTGCGATCAATGACTTCATATTTCATAGCAAAATCATTATCCGGGTCAACGGCTCCCTCTTTAGGTATAAGGTCTCGGACATGTCCATAAGAGGCTAAAACCTGAAAGTCTTTGCCCAAATATTTTTCAATGGTTTTTGCTTTTGCAGGCGATTCTACAATGACAAGATTCTTACTCATTTAAGGTTCAAGGTGAAAGGTTCAAGGTGAAAGGTTTAGGGCTTAAGGCGTAAGGCGCGTATTTTTTAACCTGGAACCTTTGCCCTTGAACCTCTAATGCAAATAAGCAGGGACGAGATCATAGACCATATCTTCCATTCTGGAAAAAGCAATTTCCTCATCGGGCCTGCTTAACAAGACCATCAACACGATCCATTTCATTTTTTCCATTGATATGTCTTCATTTTCCAGTGCCATTGCCCGGTCAATGACAATTTCCCGGTTGGCTGAATTTAAAATGCCGTTTTGTTCAAGAAACATAATAAGATTACGGCATTCAAGGTCAAGTTTTTCTATTTCCTGAGCGCAGAAAATGCGAAACGCGGGAGCAACGGTAGGCTTTATGGCTCGCTGCAGGCTAAGTGAATCAAGCCAATCGAAAGCCTTGCTAACCTCGCGGGATTCAAAACCTGCTTCCAGTAATTCTGTTCTGATGACATCGCTATCGGGAAGCATTTCAATTTCATCTTCCATATAATTTTCAAATAAATACATCAGGACATCAAAAATATTTTCTTTCATAGTGTGTTCGCTGGTTATGATTATTTAACTCTCACATAGCAACCGCCAGCGGTTGCTTCTAGGTAGCCTTGCAGCTCCAGAATCAGTAGCATTGAGGAAATAACTTCAACAGATTCGCCGGTATTTTCAACCAGATGATCAATAGAAGTTGGGCTAAACATGACACGATTCAATAATGTTTGTTGCTCCAGGTCAAGTGTTGATTGCATAGTGAATGGAAGTATTTTCTCATCTTGTTGATAAAATTGATTTAATTCCTCCAGGATATCCTGGGTAGTTTCGACAAGTTTTGCGCCTTCCCTGATCAATGCATTGCAGCCTCGTGCGAGAGGATTATGAATAGAGCCGGGAACAGCAAAAACTTCACGGTTTTGTTCTAAAGCCATTCGAGCTGTAATTAATGAGCCGCTTTGTCTGGCGG
>JBBQCU010000251.1:0-5809 GCA_038319065.1 Methylococcales bacterium | reverse complement strand
AATTTTGGTGTGTTTTTATTAGTATTTAAACTGGGACTTGAAACTAAAACGGAAGAAATTAGAAATGCAGCAGAACCCTTGGCATTTCTGGTATTTGCGGCAGGCACCATTGTTCCTTTTTTTCTTGGCCTTGCCGCCAGTCTCTGGCTGCTGCCGGAAGCAACCGCCGCGGTACATGTTTTTATTGCCGCCGCGCTTTGTACAACGAGTTCAGCCATAACGACCGGCATGTTCGCATATTTAAACAAGCATCAAAGCAGGGAAGCGAAACTGGTTATAAATGCGGCTTTTCTTGATGATATATTTGGGATGTTTTTTTTGTCTTATATTACCAATATAGTACTGGGAGAGACACTTAACATTTCTGAAATAATTACTTTATTTTTTTACTCGGCTTTTATTTTTGTGGGCATTATCGCTCTTGGAAAACAATTGGTTACGTATATCCCACAATTTTATAACTTTGACAAATCCCATACCCGGATACTTATTCCACTCATGGTGGTAGTTCTGGTGAGTTGGCTGGCAGAGTTATTTGACATAGGCGTCATTAGTGGTGCTTTTATGGCGGGGATGATTATGAATAATATGCAGGATAAAAGAAACCTTACTAATGACCTTATCGTACAGCTTGAAAAAATATTTGCGCCAATTTTTTTCGTTTTTGTCGGCATGCAGGTTAATCTTAAACAGTTTGTTAAGCCGGAAATCATCTGGCTGACAATTGTATTATTAATTGCAGCTGTATTGGGGAAGGCTGCTGCAGGTTTTGTTACCAGGCAAAATATTAATCGCATTGCCATAGGCCTGGGTATGATTCCAAGAGGTGAATCAGTGCTAATTTTTATCAGTATCGGAAAAATACTAGGTATTATTAATGATTCTATTTTTTCGGTTGTTACTGTAGTTGTCCTGGCTACCAATTTTATTGCACCTTGGGCAATAAAAAAATTCTGTGCTGCAAATTGTCTTGAAGACAGTTTTGTTGTTAAAGATTAATAATCAGGAAGAACTGCAATTGCTTGCATAATTCAGGGATTGATCTTTATCCATTTCCAGCAGCATGGTTAACTCTTTTAATTAAGGGCAACCCGGCCGCAAACGAAAGAAAATTTGCAACCGAATTGCACGGAACATCAACCGGCGACAGCCAGAATCACTGCACCGGCCTTAAAGATTGCAGTCGCAGGCTGGCCTTTACGCAAACCCAGGGTATCGACGCTGTCGTTGGTAACGGTGGAGGTAACTTGCTCGCCACCCTTTAACTCGATATCGACTTCGGTGTTGACCCCGCCGGGTTTAACCTGCGTAATCGTACCTGGCAGCTGGTTGCGCGCCGAAACCTTGTAGCCGCCGAAATCGGTGACAATGATGATTTGCGGTGCCTTGACCAGGGCAATAACTTCCAGGCCGGTTTTGATTGCCAGTGTTTCGGCGGATTCCTTGGTAATCGAGGCGACAATGGTTTCTCCGCCCTTCAAGCCGACATGAACTTCAGCATTCACCGCACCGATAAGCACTTCACTAACAATTCCGGTAAACTGATTGCGTGCACTTGTTTTCATATTAAATTCCTCGTTGGTTCGCAGTAAGAAGTTTGTTTTGCAAAATCATGGATGGCCTATAATTACAACTTTTTAAGCCTGCATCGCCGCCTGAGCGTCAATGTAAACCGAAACTTATTCGCTGTATCCTGAATAAGAAGCCGGTTAAGTATAGTGCGCTGTATATAAAAGTAAATAACGATTATTGGAAATAGTTTGTTGCTAATGGCTATATAATGCTTGATCCGAAAAGGATTATAGCCGTTTTGAATCGTCACATTTTTAGATAATGCTATGCCCAAAAAAACGAATGACAGCATAACAACAGCGTGGGTCGAGGGCGAATTTCGTCTGGCAGGCGCACTCGACAGCCGCATGATTTGCTTGTTGAGGGCGATAGATCAAAGCGGCTCCATCAATCGGGCCGCCAAGCAAGTGGGTTTAAGCTACAAAGGCGCCTGGCAGATGATAGAGCGCGCCAATAATCTTGCCCCCAAAGTGTTGATCACCACCGCAACCGGCGGCAGCAAAGGCGGCGGTACCTGTCTGACCGCCGCAGGCCAATCGCTGCTGCAACTGTTTAGCCGGCTGGAGCAACAGCACCGGCAGTTTTTGCAGCAACTCAACCAGAGTTTGGCGGACGATCCCGATATACAGATGCTTCTTAAGCGGCAGGTGATCAAAACCACCGCAACCAATCAACTGTTTGGCACAATTACCGCCATACAAACTGGCGCCGTTAATGCCGAAGTGTTAGTCGAATTAAAAGGTACCGAACAGATTGCCTCTTCGCTTGCTATGACTGAGCTTAACCGGCTTGAGCTCAGTATCGGCGACGATGTCTTGCTGCTGATTAATGACCCGGAGATTATCGTCATCACCGATTCAGGCAACTACCCTTTGTCAGCGCGTAACTGCCTGCGCGGTATGGTGATCCGGGTCCAATCTGACGGCGTGGATTCAGAGGTTGTGATCCAACTGCCCAGTGGCGATAGTCTTATTGCCACGATAACCCAGGCCAGTGCCGTATCACTTGGATTGAAACCAGGTATTCCGGCCCAAGCCGTTTTTAAAAGCAATGCCGTGATACTTGGCGCGATTTCCGGTTCTTGACTGAACTGAAAAAAAGGATATAAACCTTGATTAACTTCGAAACCCGAGGAGAACAACCATGAAGCCTTATAAAACTCAACTTATCCCGTCTTCTGAAATTACGCCTCAGGAATTGTTCTATGCTCGACGGAAGTTTATGCAACTGGCCGGAGGTATTTCCCTGGCTGCTTTATTGCCTTATTCTGTCCGGGCGGGCGAAAAGTTGGCGGATGTAACAAAATCGCCTTTTACCGTGCCGGAAGAATTAACGCCTTACAAGGACGTGACCGAATACAACAACTTTTACGAATTCGGCACCAGCAAGGAAGATCCCGCTAAAAATGCCGGCAGTTTGAAAACCAGGCCCTGGACGGTGACTGTAGAAGGCGAAGTTAACAAGCCGAGGGTTTTCGACATTGAGGAACTCCTTAAAATGGCGCCGCTGGAAGAACGTATTTACCGGTTGCGTTGCGTGGAAGCGTGGTCGATGGTAGTGCCCTGGATCGGCTTCTCTCTGGCAGAGCTCATCAAGCAAGTCGAACCCACCGGAAACGCAAGGTTTGTCGAATTTATCAGTTTGTACGACCCTGAACAAATGCCCGGACAAAAATCGGCGGTGCTGGAGTGGCCTTATCGTGAAGGGTTGCGCATGGACGAAGCCATGCATCCGCTAACTTTACTGGCTGTGGGGTTGTATGGGGAGGTCTTGCCCAACCAGAACGGCGCACCGGTACGCCTGGTCGTGCCCTGGAAATACGGTTTTAAAAGCGCCAAATCCATCGTGACCATACGCTTCACAGAAAAGCAGCCGGTCTCCAGCTGGATGCAGGCCGGGCCTAACGATTATGGCTTTTACTCCAACGTCAATCCCGATGTCAGCCATGCCCGCTGGAGTCAGGCCAAGGAGCGCCGTATCGGTGAATTCTTCAGACGCAAGACATTGTTGTTTAACGGTTACACGGATGAAGTGGGGCAACTGTATGCAGGCATGGACCTGAACAAATACTTTTAATGTCATGAACATTAAAAACCTCGACAACAAAACGCTTGCCGGAATAAAAAACGTTATTTTCCTGCTCGCATTGATCCCTTTGGCCAGACTCGGTTTTGGCGCGTACCTCGATACGCTGGGCGCAAATCCCATCGAAAAAATCACCCGGATAACCGGCTATTGGACGCTGACTTTTCTGTTGATCTCTTTGACTTTAACGCCGCTCAGACGCATGCTGGGCTGGCTATGGCTGATTCGTTTGCGGCGTATGCTGAGTTTGTTTGCCTTTTTTTATGCTTGTCTGCACTTTTTGACTTATCTGGTACTGGATCAGTTTTTCGATTGGGACACCATTATCAAGGACATTATCAAGCGGCCTTATATCACGGTGGGCTTTGCTGCCTTTTTATTGATGATACCGATGGCGGTAACGTCCACCGATGCCATGATTCGCCGGCTGGGAGGAAAACGTTGGCGTTCCCTGCATCGTCTGGTTTATTGGTGTGCCGTCGGCGGCGTTGTGCATTATTGGTGGCTGGTAAAAAAAGACCTTACCAATCCTATCACCTTTGCGGTATGCCTGGGATTGTTGCTGGGCATCCGTTTGCTCTATTGGCTAAGAGGCCTTCGTAAGCAGCGATTGATAATTAACGAGGTAACGTCATCATAAAGATTATTAATAATTTATTAAAAATACTCATTGTTGACCGCGTACGTTATAAATCAAGGTCAAGTCTCCCGCCACCAGGGAAAAAACATGCTGGTAGTTTTCTGATACAAGCCCAATAGCATTTTTATTTTGTTGGAGAGGAATCTAATTAACCATTGGCACAATAATCAGGAAAAACAATAACTATTAAACGAATCCGAAAACCCGCAAAGGGCTGATTGTCTTACTTCTCTCCTGATGGAGGGGGCTGGGGTGAGGAGAATAAAATAAGCATTTAGCTTTTTTGATTCCCCTCACCCTACCCCTTCAACGCTGCTCAGGACAGGCCTCTTCCGCTGGTGAGGGATTCTTGTGCTTCGCGCTTATTATTTACCGATACTGGAGTTTTTAAGAATCATTCGGCTATTTTTACCAACCAACCGCCGCCGCCATTACAATTGTTTTGTGCATCGGCATCGATGGCAATTCTGGCGTAAGTGCCTTTTAATGATGCGGGTAGCGTTCCGCTTACCTCAAAACTACTGCCTGCATTTTTAGGTGTAACCTTGATGGTAACCGGCAAGCCTTTTACGGTAACCTTGATACTTTCCTGGTGCGTGTTTGCAGACGCAGTGAAAGAAAAGCTTGAACCCGCTGCAACTTCGGCATTTTCAGCCGGAACAAAATCGGTAAATTTGGGTTTGGCACAGGCTTTTGTGCTACTGCTACCGCCACCGCCGTAAGCCCAGGAAGAGCTGGTAACCAACATTAAAACCAAAACCCAAAAGCAATTAACTCGTTTCATTATTATTCCTCATCGTGATGTTATAGTATTTTTTTATGTGCACTTAATACAAAATAACTCATTTCGACCGATTGTCAAACTGGATAGAATGGGCCGAGGCAAATAAGACAGTAACAGGTAAAAAAACCCGAATTCTTACTGCACACCAACAGTTCAGGTCAGGTGCTACTGGATCGTAAAGTCTTGACGCATATATTTACCGCGGGCGATTGCTCTCATTATGATGTCTTGGGCTCAAAAAGAAGTCCACGAAGAGCAGGATTATAAATTAAGAGCGACTATCAAGATTGCCAAGGGTAAAAGAAGTATTTTTCCTTAAAGTTGTTTTGAAAAGTTAAGGACTGGGTTGCAAACCCAGTCCTGCATTGAAGACATATTTACGCAGCCCCCCAAGTATCGGCATAGCGGACATGATTGACCCATCTTTTAACGCTATTGCCTTTTTCGGTGAATGAGGGTAATTTAAATCTACGCTTGATTGACAAAATATCCTGTTTATTGTAATAACCCTCAATCATAACCAAGCGTCTTGAAACGAAGAAGTATTTTATAAAACGATCAAGCAACCTCTATTCATCCTATCTCGGGAGGCTATTATGGCTAACACTAAAATCGATAACGACGCAGTAATTAGGGTTCTAAATACCATTCTGGAAACTGAACTGGCGGGCGTTGTCCGTTATACGCACTATTCATTTATGGTTGTTGGTTACAATCGCATCCCGATT
>JBBQCU010000250.1:0-5832 GCA_038319065.1 Methylococcales bacterium | reverse complement strand
ACAGCTGTCAATCTTGGTCATGTAACGATTTTGCTGGTCACGGGTTTCGGCGATTACTTTCCCGATCAGCTCCTGATTTTGAAAGTCGATTTTCTTTAATTCTTCAAGCTGGTCTGCTGCTTGTGATAGCGATTTACCCGTTAAGTTAGACGATTCATTAACCAGAAAGCCAATATCGCGAACGACAGTACCCATCAAAATGTTGCGTTTTTGTTTTATGATATCGCTGGCAAGGTAATTTTCCAATGGTGCCAGGCGGCTTCTTTTAAACAAAGCATCATCGGCTTTGACTTTAGCCAGCAAGGCTTGCTTGGCTGAAACAGGGAATATTGTATTTTCGTTTATTTTTAAAATAGTTGCAGATGCGGTGACTTGTGATTTAATAGAATTTTCATACTCGTTTAGTCCGGCAAGATCATCCCACATGGTATCAATTTTATTCATGACCACGGCCAGTCCTTGAGTTTTTTCGCCATTGGCGCGGCAAATATGCGTTAGCCACATTTCCAGATCGCTTTTAGTGACGCCGGTATCTGCAGCGAGAACAAAAACAATGGCTTGTGCGCCGGGCAACAGGCTCAATGTTAATTCCGGTTCAGTCCCCAAGGCATTTAGGCCGGGTGTATCAATAATTGTTAAGCCTTCTTTTAGTAAAGGGTGAGGGAAGCTGATCAGGGCATGACGCCAACAGGGTATTTCGACTTTCTCAGGGTTGATAATGCCGTGTGCGGCCGCTTCGCGTTCATTCCATAAACTGAGTTTATCGGCCAACTGCCGGTCGACTTTTTTTGTTGCGACAAGCTCTTTAAAGGCTTCCTGCATTTGTGTTGGAGAGTTGCAGTCAAGGTTGAACCGGACCCATCGTTCCGGCTTTTTTTTAAATTCAGCCAAGGAAATATCTTCAAGGCGGCTTTCAATAGCCAGTAAGCGAATATAACTACCGCCTTTTTGATCATAGAACAGTTCTGTTGGTGCCATTGTCGTGCGGCCCGGTGAGGAGGGGAGCAATCTAAGACCGGTTTCGGCAAAAAACAGGGCATTAATCAGCTCGGTTTTGCCTCGTGAAAATTCAGCAACAAAAGCGAGGGTAATGCGGTCGGCTTCCAGGTCAGTAAGAATATTTAAAATAGTATTGGTGCTATAAGAGTCATTCATGCCATAGCGATTACGCCATTGGTGATACATTTCTATAGACTCGATCAATTGTGCACGCCATTGCGAATATTCGTGCATTTTTTCTTTAAATTCGGGGGTCCTCATGATCTGCCTATTTTTACTAACACAGTGGTCGGGATATTTTAAGGGCATCCTTGGAATTTTGTAGTTTATATCTTAGGAAAGCTTAGGTTGAAAGAGCCTTATTTTAGGAGCCTGGATCTTTATTGCGCATTCTTTATACCATAAAGAAGCTGATACTCTTTTATGGCATTGAGCTGATCGCTGGCATCAGCCGTCAGATAGTCGACGATATTTTCCAGAGTAATTATAGCAATAACAGGCATGTCAAAACGTTCCCGGACTTCCTGAATAGCGGAGCTATTATTTAGCCCCTTTTCCTGTCTGTCCAGAGCAATCAGAACAGCTGCGGGTGTTGCACCGGCATTCCTGATGATATCAACGGATTCCCTGACCGATGTGCCCGCAGTAATGACATCATCCAGAATAATAACCTTGCCTGATAGCGGCGCGCCCACCAGACTGCCTCCTTCGCCATGATCTTTTACTTCTTTACGGTTGAAGGCAAAGGGAATGTCACTGGCGGTTAGCTGGGCATAGGCGATAGATGTAGCGCTGACTAACGGGATGCCTTTGTAGGCAGGGCCGTAAAGAATATCCGGTTTAATCCCGGATTGAAGCAATGCCTGAGCATAAAATTGTCCCAGTTTCCCCAGTTGAGCGCCGGTATTGAACAAGCCGGTATTGAAGAAATAAGGGCTGGTGCGACCTGACTTTAAAAGGAACTTGCCAAATTTTAATACACCGCAATCCAGTGCGTAGGAAATAAAGTCTTTTTGATAATCAAGCATCATATATGAATTTTTCTAATATGTTGTCCATAAAATTCCAGCCTTGGTCTGAACAATAATAATGATTATCCCGATAGATAATCAAATCTTGTTTCAGGCAAGTTGATAAAGCCGGTTCCAGCGTAGTTAGAGCAAGGCCGGTTGTTGATTGATAAATTTCCGGCGTAAAGCCTTGTTTCAGGCGCAAATGATTCATAATAAACTCCAAGGGCAGATCCGCCGCAGAAACAATATCAGCTCCGCCCTTTTTATGCGTATTGCTTAAATACTGCTCCGAGCTTTTAGGTTTAAAGCTGCGTGTAATCTTATGGGGTAACGCTTGTGTTATTTTACCGTGAGCGCCCGCGCCTATCCCTAAATAATCGCCAAACTGCCAATAATTTACATTATGCCGGCAGTGCATGCCTGGTTGGCTATAAGCTGAAACCTCATATTGTTGATAACCTTGATCAGCTAAAAGTTTTTGACAGTGTCTTTGCGTATTGAAGATAAGCTCATCATGGGGTAATTGAGGGGGGAATTTATGAAAATAAGTATTGGGCTCTAAGGTTAACTGGTAAAAGGAAATATGCGTAGGCTTCAAGCTTATAGCGGTTGCTATATCTGTTTTGCTATTAACAGGACTGGAATCGGGCAATCCAAACATCAAATCCAGATTAAAGTTCTCAAAGCCGGCCTGATGGGCAATTTCCGCGGCCACCATGGCTTCTCGTGCAGAGTGTACCCGTCCCAGTTTCTTTAATAGCTTATCGTCAAAGCTTTGTATACCGATGGATAAGCGGTTAATCCCCAATGCCCTGAATTCGGCAAATTTATGGCTCTCGAAAGTACCTGGATTGGCTTCAAGGGTAATTTCAAGGTTATCTTTTAGCTCAACCAATTGCTCTATACCTCGCAACAAGCGATTAATAGAATCAGGTGAAAACAGGCTGGGCGTGCCACCGCCAATAAAAATACTGCTAATGGGCCGGGTTATATTATACAGCTCCAAGTCGTGGGTTAAATCATTCAGCAGTGCGTCAATATAGGCAACTTCAGGCATTCCGGCCTTAATCGCGTGCGAATTAAAATCGCAATAGGGACATTTTTTAATACACCAGGGAATATGAATGTATAGACTCAGTGGCAGCAATGGGATTTCAAATAGTAGCTTAGTAAGATGCCAGTTTAACATCATTTAATGCAGGCCGGATGTTTCAGAGGCAATTGGGAAATCAGACTACACCAGGTCCTCCTTCAAAATACATAAAATTAGATGCTTTTGTAGCAAAACCATCTGTGGTGGTTAAAATTGATATAATCAAAATATAATCTTTATTAAACGCCATAAACCCTGCATGTTATTCAATTCGTATGTTTTTATTTTTGCCTTTCTCCCGGCCGTTTTTTTCGGTTTTTATACTATCGGACGATTCAGTCACAAGTTGGCTTTATTATGGCTTAGTTTTGCATCGCTATTTTTCTATGGCTGGTGGGATGTTAGCTTTGTGGGGTTGTTGCTGGGCTCTATCGTATTCAATTACGGTTTTGGCTATTTAATTGGGCAGAGGCTTTCAAAATCAACCGGTTCACCTAAATGGTTACTGATTAGCGCGATTGTTGCTAATATGATTCTGCTAGGCTACTTCAAATATGCCAATTTTTTTGTTGCAAATCTGAATCAATTGGCGGGTACAACATTACTGATTGGCGAAGTTTTCCTGCCGCTCGGTATTTCCTTTTTCACCTTTACCCAGATTGCTTTTCTTGTTGATACCTATCAAGGTAAAGTCAAGGAATACAGTTTTATTCACTATACCTTGTTCGTCACTTATTTTCCGCATCTGATTGCAGGTCCGGTCTTGCATCATAAGGAAATGATGCCGCAGTTTGCCCGGCCTGATACCTGCATCATTAACCTGGAAAACGTTGCCGTCGGCCTGTCAATTTTTGTGCTCGGTCTGGCCAAGAAGGTACTTGTCGCCGATTCCATGGGGGATATGGCTACACCTGTTTTTGATGCGGTAAGCACAGGTGGACAGCCTATGTTAGTTGAATCCTGGCTAGGGGCGCTTGCGTACACGCTACAGTTATATTTCGATTTTTCTGCTTATTCCGATATGGCGATTGGTTTATCCCTGATGTTTAACGTGCGTTTGCCGCTCAACTTCAATTCTCCTTACAAGGCTACCAGCATTATCGAGTTCTGGCGGCGTTGGCACATGACTTTGTCACGTTTCCTGCGCGACTATCTCTATATTCCGCTGGGCGGTAGCCGTCATGGTAAAAGCCGGCGGTATGTCAACCTGATGGTGACCATGTTGCTGGGTGGACTATGGCATGGCGCGGGTTGGACCTTCGTTATCTGGGGTGGCTTGCACGGACTTTATTTGATGGTCAACCATGCCTGGCGCAATTTAAAGCAAAGAATGGGCTGGGGTGATGGCGGCAGATGGTCAAATTTGGGCGCGGGCGCCCTCACTTTCCTGGCGGTGGTGGTGGGTTGGGTGTTTTTTCGCGCAGACAGTTTTTCTTCGGCCGTAACCCTGTTGCAAGGCATGACAGGCATGAACGGATTTTCGTTGCCGGCGTCATTGGCTGGCTGGTGGGATAAATATCCCGATAATTTTCCGCATCACGAAGCAACTGGCTTCATTTCACGTATATTTTCGCGATTAATTGCTCTATTTACGCCTGTTGGACTTAATGCGGTCAAAGCCATAGTCACTTTGATTATTGGGCTTATCATCGTTTGGGGATTTCCCAATATCCGGCAAATATTCCGGCACTACCGCCCGGTATGTGAAGATATGCATAAAGTTGCGATGGATTTAACCGTTGACACAATGTCGCCCGGCAGATTCGGTTGTTATTTTGAATGGAAACCGGTCAAGACCTATGCCTGGATGACAGGTGCATTGTTTGCTTTCGCTATTTTCGGGCTAACGCATGTTAGCGAGTTTCTTTATTTTCAATTCTGATCATGCGTAATTATCTCGTTCACCTCTGTCTGGCCACTTTTGTTTTCGTGGCATTGCTCGCAGGATTTAATTGGCTGGTTGATTCCTATCGTATTTTCAGCAAACCTGATGATAAAGAGTTTTTCGAGTCTAACACCCGGTTTCAAAAGACAAAATATATTACTGAAAACTGTCAGGCTTACAATTCAATAATATTCGGCAATAGCCGGGCGCAGGTATTTCCGCCTGAAGCTGTTAACAGTGAAAAAAACAGGTTTTTCAATTTTGCTGTCTCTGATGACAGGGTGAATGGTTTTTTTTTGAAAGCGTCCTATCTTGTTTCCCTTGGCTGCCTCAAAAACGCAGCAATAATTCCCGTTTCGCTGGACACAATTGGACCCAAGTATTGGGATGATCGAAAAGATTTGCTTAGATCAGAAAGTCCCCTGTTAAGTAAACGCAGCTATTTCGATTTTTTTAGCGCATACCTTTTAAACTTTGAGATTACCCACACAAATTTTAATTTCGTCATTGCTGATGCAAGCATACCTCGATTTATTTATGCAAAAGATGGCGCTGTGTCTTATACCTGGGGGATGAGTAAAAATGAATTCGAAAAATGTAATACGCCGGTTAACTTTGATAAGATTGATTATACCGGCTCAATCAGCCAGGATTTGGAGATACATAAAAAGTTAGCTTCTCTATTGAAAAATGCTGGAGTAGAGCCAGTGTTAGTTTTGATGCCTTTGCCATCCAATATTTTTGCATCCTATCAAGCCAATAAACAGATAATTGGCTATCTCAAGTCTCTTGAGCAAATCTACAACAGAAAAATAATTGCAAATTACGACAAGCAATTCACT
>JBBQCU010000249.1:0-5870 GCA_038319065.1 Methylococcales bacterium | reverse complement strand
ATTGTAGAGCGTACTTTATTACTATCTAATTTAATAGCATTTTTATGGATAATTTCTGCCAATATCAAGCCTAATGCAACGCGACGCTTGGCCTGTGCTTCAAATATGTCTCTAGGCAGCTTTAGATCTTCAAGTTTCATTTTCTGTCTTTTAGCATTCTCGATATATGGCTTCATCAAGTTTTCGACTTCAATATCGACCAGCGTATTGGGCACAGTTAGCTTAATTTTTTCATATAAAGCGTCCATGACCGAGCTTTTCAACTTGCCGCGCAACGCCTGCTCCAACTCCCTTTCCATGCTGTTTTTAACATCGTCATGGAAAGACTCAACTGAACCGTCTTCAATACCATATGCCTTTACAAAATCCTCATCAATTTCAGGTAGTAATGGCTCTTCAATCTTAATAGCATCCACTTCAAACTGAGCGGTTTTACCTGCGAGTTTGGTATTACTGTAATCTTCAGGAAAATCTAATGTAAAGGTTTTATTATCGCCAGTTTGAAGACCGATCAGATTGTCTTCGAATCCGGGAATCATTTTTTTCGAACCGCAAACAACCTCAAAGTTTTCTACTCTGCCATCGGTAAAATTCTCGTCCTCAGAAGTCCCTGAAAAGCTGATAGTAACACGATCATGTTCCTGAGCGGGGCGCTCGACTATGTGCCAACTTTGCTTTTGAGCTCTCAGTTTTTCAATCATGCCATCAACATCACTATCATTAACTGTGGCAACCGGACGCACCACTTCCAGTTGATCAAGAGCTTCCAGTGTTATTTCGGGATAAACTTCAAACACGGCGGTGTATTTAAAACCTTCGGTTTCATCCAGAGGCTCGATATAAGGATGTCCGGCCGGTTTTAGATCCTGGTCCTGCAAGGCATCATAATAAGTTGCTTTAATCAATTCACTGGCAATTTCGCCGCGAATTCTGTTACCAAACTTTTTTTCAACGACGTGCTGAGGCACTTTGCCAGGACGAAATCCATCAATTTTTACATCGCGCGCCAAAGACTTTAAACGCTCTGCCATTTTTTCCTGAACAACGGCTTCGGGCACGCTTACAGTCATTTTTCTGCTTAATTCTGATGTCTTTTCGACAGAAACTTGCATTTCTTTACCTCACACATTTATAGAAGAATTTTTATGAATACCGTTAGACGGTTTTTAAGAACTGAAAACAGAACGATGAGCCGCACTATTTTATAGAATCGGATGGTGCGAATGGAGAGACTCGAACTCTCACAGGATAACCTACTGGAACCTAAATCCAGCGCGTCTACCAGTTCCGCCACATTCGCACTTTTAATGAACGCGCCATTATAAGTGCTAGTCAACCCCATAACAAGCTAAAATTCTTAAAAACAGATACACAATCAAACACTCACAGTTACATCAAAACCCAAAAGCCGGATTTCATCAGCCAATGCATTTAAGATTTCAGCTGACAAAGGTGCCAGCCGCATCGCTTCAGGCTGCAGGGAAGGCCTTGCTATGGTATACAGCATCACATGCTGTAAGTTACAGCCACTTTTTTTAATACGCCTCAACAAATCAAGATAGGCCAGTTTTTCCTTGTCAGACAAGCCTTGCTTGTCATTATCAAACAAACATGTTTGCAGTTTTGTCGTACATAGCCCTGCCGAAAGCATCAGGTTATTCACACTTGCCTTGCAGCTTTGCCCGGAATTATTAATTAAAGCTCTACCTTCTTTTGTAGCACTATCCAGCTTAAACCAGACTTCCCCGCCATAAGAATTTAATATTTTCAAACCAGTTTGAACCTTGGCGTGATGCACCAAACTTCCATTGGTAATCAGTACAAAATTGCTACGAGGAAAAACTCCCGCCTCTGTGGCTATTTTGCCAATCACTTCTATTGCCCTGGCAAATTCTTTTAAGCTGGTCGGCTCACCATTACCTGCAATAGCAATATCTTTAATCACCCGGTTAGCTTCATCAACCTGAAAACGCTCATAGAAACCACCATTGAGCACATCATCCAGAAAAAACTTTAATTCATCTTCCAGTAACTTAAAATCCATTTCAGGGGCAGCACCGATTATTAAATCAGGTACCTGGCAATAAATACAGCGCCAATTGCACGAATTATTGGGATTAAAATTTATACCTATTGATAAACCACCCATGCGCCTGGAAATTACCGGATAAACATATTTTAATCCGACAATATCGGAACGATGATTAGTTGTTGTTAATTTCGACACCATACTCTAGCTTTGAAGTAATTTTTAATCACATTATTTTACGGTGTTCTATAGTTTTCATTTGAGTTTTTTGGAAATCGCCTAAACCAAAATAAACTGAAAAATCATTTTGTCCTAATAAACTTAACTGAGCAATCCAAAATCAAGCTCACCCCCGATTCATCGTAAAGGTATGCGGAATTTTGGAAGGCTCAATTAAAATTAATGGATGAAGAGCCCTATTAATTTCATCAATAAGGGCCATATATCTTGAACTTTAATAGCACCTCGCTTGCTACCCATTCGCTGATAGGCTAGTATTTACAACGAGTAACCCTTTCGTCACCTTTTCTCGCATTAAAAATATCCAAGGCAATGGTGTAAACCGCTGCGCTTTGTAAACAAATATTAAGGAAATATACAATGTTAAAAAAAGCTACAATCCTTATTTCAGCACTCTTAATAGCGACATTAAGCGGCTGCGGTTCGACTTTTCGTTTTTTCAGAGCTCAATCCTACCTCAACACTGATCTTATCGAAGCCAGCCATGATGCGACAGATGAACTAAAAGACCAACTTTGCAGAAATATACCAAAAAGTTCTCTGATTGTGGTTAGTACGCTACTCAATGTAAAAAAGAATCCAAATGAGACATCATCTTTCGGCCGCATAATTTCAGATCAGATCGCTACCGCCCTACAGAATTCAGGCTATCAAATTATCGCACTGGATCTGCCTATCGATCTTTTTACGATGGAAGAAGGTGGCGAGTTACTGCTTTCCGACGAAGACAAAGCCCTACTCAGACGATATAACGCCGCAATCATGGTTGGCGGGGTATATGCGCCAGGAAAGCAAACCACCTATGTTACTCTTCGAGCAGTCAATAGATTTACCAAACATGTAATCGCAGCAACCGATTTTTCCGTAGTTCAAGGGCCTGATGTCAAAACGCTGCTAAAAACCAAAGATACCGGATCTAATCTTGTGCCCACTGGTTCAGCCGGCTCCGTGCCCGCACCCGAGTTGGAAGACGCTGCTTCAACCGCGAAAGATGCTGCCCCAACCGCAACAGAGACTACTCCAAATTCGGTGAGCCAACCAGAAACGATGGATAATAACCCTGCAGCAGGCGTGAAAAACTTCCCCCCCCCAGATGGAATAAATACAAGCCGATAGCGCTTTAAGTAGTTATTAGCTCCATGAGAATGGGGTCTTTGTCCTTATCGCACCCGGACCAGCCGAAAACCTTGATTAGCCTGGCGCGACCAGGCTACACCCCAATTACGATAAGCAGCCCGGACTCTGGGTGCATCTGCGTTCCAGCCACCACCACGGATTGAAATCAATACATCACCACCCGGTTTTATATCGGTGCATACTTCCTCGGCACCGGTATACTTTTCCTCGTATTTTGAGCACGTCCATTCCCATACATTGCCCAACATATCATACAAACCAAATTTGTTGGCGCGTAACGCGCGGACTGTCGCCGTAAAAAAATAACCATCTTCGCAATTATGCGTCTGCGGCCATTTGGCAGGGCCTAATTGGGTATTGTCTGCTACATTGGCATAACTACAGGCTATATCCGGATTATTACCCCAATAACGTGCAGTTGTTGTCCCTGCTCTGGCCGCATACTCCCATTCGGCTTCGGTAGGTAATCTGTATTCCTGGCCTGTTTCTTTATTAAGCCACTGAATATAAGCCATGACATCATACAAACTGACACAAGTTACCGGGGTTTTTGAAACTATTGAAGACCCCCGGAGAGGCAACTTCCAATTTGCCCATTGCCACCAATTCCAATGTTTTCCAGACTCTTTTTGATAGCTCCAGCAGCCGGATTCTCCAGTATTTCGTTCAGCATCGGTAATGAAATGAGTGGCACTTATAAACTTCCCGAACTCTTCTAAAGTAATCTCGGTTTTAGCCAACTTAAATCCTTTAACACATACTCTGTGCAGAACTTCATCAGTGCCACGCCCCTCTTCTGTTTCCGGGCTACCCATTTGAAAACACCCGGGCGGAACATTAATTACCTGGGGGATTACAGCAACGCCATTTTGTTGCTGCGGTATTCTTATTGGCTGCAACAGCCTTCTGTTCGGCTCTTGAATGACATTAGTTTTGACTGAATCTGCGTTTACGATGCCGGAAAAAAAACACAGCAGTAAGCTTATCAACAGGCAGCCAGCTTTAGTGATACGGTTCATAGAAATCACAAAAATTTCGAAATACAGGGATTATCGCATTTTTTTTCATGCAACACCGTTGAACTGACAATCTCCAAATTATCCTCCAGGACTGAAACAATATTTTGAGGCAGGGGAACATGATTTATTCCTCGAAACATATTTTGCTATAAAGACACTTAAGTTATACAATTATTTAAAACAACCGTTTAATATAATCGTTAGAATGACTCAATCAGCTGCCATCGAACCCGCGTTTGACCGTCTCCTCCAGGTCGCCGTGGAAGTTTTTGCCGAATGCGGATTCCGCGAGGCTACGGTACGGGAGATTTGCTCCAAAGCCCATGTTAACGTGGCCTCGGTAAATTACTATTTCCGCAGCAAAGAAGCGCTTTATACCCAGGCATTGGCGTTTGCCTTTCAAGAAGCAAATCGCCTGTATCCACATGATGCCGCTCTCGATAATGGTTTGCCTCCCGAGCAACGTCTTGCGTTGTTTATCAATAATTTTTTGCATAAATTACTGGACGACAGCCATTTGGGTCTCCATAGTAAACTGATTGCCCGTGAAATTGCCGACCCCACTAAAGCATTGGATGAAATTATCGAAACCGCCATTACCCCCCAATTTAACCTGTTACAAGAAATCATCCAGCAAATTCTGGGAGCTCAGGCCGATAAAGTGATAGTCCAGCGTTGCCTGCTCAGCATTTTTGGCCAGTGCTTGATGTTTAAACACTCCCGCTCGATTATTGACCGTTTATATCCTGAATTGATAGTTAATGATTCAGCCACACAAGCCAGTGCCGAACATATCACCCGGTTTTCATTAGCCGCCCTGACCCGGTTCTCTCAACAAAAAGAGAGGCTAATCCCATGAATCGCATTGCCTTAAAAATGCTGATGGGTGATAAAGGCAAATATCTCGGCATTATTATGGGGCTTACTTTTGCCTCGTTGATTATGACCCAGCAGCCGGCTATTTTTACGGGACTCATGTCGCGCACTTACAGTTTTATATCCGATGTTGGCTTGCCCGATATCTGGGTAATGGATCCGAAAGTACAGTTTGTCGATGACATCAAGCCCATGCAGGACACTGAACTTTATCGGGTACGGGGTATTTCCGGTGTGCAATGGGCGATGCCATTGTACAAGGGACTGTTAAAAGCACGACTTCTCGATGGTACATTTCAAACCTGTATTGTTGTGGGCTTGGACGATGCCACTTTAATCGGCGGTCCCCCTGTTATGCTGGAAGGAAAGATCGGGGATTTACGCCGTAGCGATGGTGTTATCATTGATATTGACGGAGCCAAAGATAAACTGACAAAACCTTCGCCGACACCCGGAGGCAAACCCATTCCTCTCAAAATAGGTGACAGCCTTGAGCTAAATGACCGCCGCGCTATTGTCGTGGGTATTGCCAAAGTGACACGCACCTTTCAATCCCAGCCAGTAATCTA
>JBBQCU010000248.1:0-5887 GCA_038319065.1 Methylococcales bacterium | reverse complement strand
TTTTTGATACCAAAGCAACCAATCGAAAACACAAAAAAGAATTAATAAAATCGGGACTATCTCTTTCTGGGAGCATGACTTTTAAGCTCTGGCTTGGCTGTTGTTAATATCGGCTCTGACCTTTCCAACCCTGCAAATTCGAATAACAAATCCAGCTCTTTATCAGTCAATTCATAAAATGTCCGAGCTTTGAGACGTTCCGGCAAAACCACGGGTCCGTAGCGGACACACATTAAGCGGCTAACGACGACTTCCTGGGATTCCCATAAGCGCCTTACCAGCCTGTTACGTCCCTCGCTAACGATAACGTGATACCATTTATTAGCGCCTTCACCACCGTAAAATTTAATATCATCAAACCTGGCTTTACCATCCTCAAGCTCTACACCTTGTTTGAGCTTTTCCAGGGTTGCCTCCGGCACGTCGCCTAAAATTCGCACTGCGTATTCCCGTTCCACTTCGCTTGAGGGGTGCATTAATCGATTAGCCAGTTCGCCATTATTGGTGACCAATAATAACCCGGAAGTATTAATATCCAGCCTGCCGACTGAAATCCAGCGGGCTGTAGCCAGTGTCGGCAATTGTGTAAACACTACCGGGCGGCCTTCCGGGTCACGACGCGTTACGACTTCACCGGTGGGCTTGTGATAAAGCAGTACCCTGGTGGGTTGTACAGCAAATTTTTCCCAGTGAACCACACGTTCATTGAGTTGTAAATGATCGCCTGCTTTTAATCGATCGCCCAGTTTGACAATGCACCCGTTAAGTTTTAGCCGGCCTTCATCTATCCAGCGTTCAATTTCTCTTCTGGAACCGACACCGCCCCGCGCCAGCACTTTTTGAATGCGTTCACCTATGTCTGCCTGATTGTTACCGGCTTGTATCGATGTCTTGAGTTCACCCGGCTGTTTCAGGGGACTATTCACCTGTTTGTAACCGGTCTCTTTCGGCGTATTTCTTTCCTGATTTTTACGCTGTTGTTTCGGTGACTTGTTTGTTCTCTTCGGCGAACTGCTCTGTGGCTTTGATGAATCGTTGGTTGGTTTCTTGCTTTTCACTCGTTACCTGCATGGATTGTTGCGTGTTATCTATCGGCCCTTCGAGATTTTGTATCTCCTGCAAAGCCGGTAGTTCATTTAATGATGTCATATTAAAATAATCCAGGAATTGTTTGGTAGTACCATATAAGCCGGGTCTACCGGGTACTTCCTTGTGAGCCACTACCCGCACCCATTCCCGTTCAAGTAACGTCTGAATAATACTTGAACTGACACTGACACCGCGTATATCCTCTATATCCCCTCTTGTTACCGGTTGCCTGTAGGCAATAATTGCCAATGTTTCGAGTAAAGCTCTTGAATATTTTGGCGGTTTTTCTTCAAACAACCGTGATACCCAGCGCGACAAATCCTGCTTGACTTGAAAACGGTAGCCGCTAGCCACCTGTTTTAACTCAATGGGCCGAAATTTATAATCTTCGGTAATCGCCTCAATTGCCGCTTGTATCTCCTGTAGTTCCGGTTGTTCCAGTTCTGGAAAAACTTGCTGTACTTGTTTGGCTGTCATCGGACGCTTCGCAGCAAATAGAATAGCTTCGACTATACGCTTGGTTTTCACGTTGATATCAAGTTTTTCAGTGGCAGGAAAGGGTGTGTTCAATGTGGTTGTTAATTGTCTACGCCGGATTCTGAGCCTTCCGGCAACGCTCAGGATATCCTTGGCGCGAGCGTGAAGCCTGGCCGGATTTATAGCCGGCTCTTCAATAGGGCTCTCCTGAACTAGCTCGAAAGCACCCGCCCTAGTATGGTCCAAGGTCTCATCATGAACGGTCGAGGATAAGTCAATAACAGGGATTTGTGCCCGTGGTTTAGTTACCTTCCTCGGCGGAGGCGAAACTACCGTTTCTAACTCGTATTTCGGTAAAGGGTTCTGACTGGATGATTTCGATGAGTCCTTCTTTTCCGAGTTCGAGGATGGCCAGAAACGAGACAACGACTCCGGGCCGACCTTCTTTTCGGATAAATAATTGCGAGAAAAGGAGACTATCTTTTCCTTTAAGGTATTCCAAAATGGTTGCCATTCTTTCACGGACAGATAAAGCTTCTTTGGTAATTTGGTGGTGGCTAAGTTGGTCGACTCGTTTAAGGACATCCTGAAATGCCAGTAACATATCTCTTAAGCGAATATCCGGTAACTGTTGTTCAACATTTAAGGCAGAAACATCGACATCCAGGGCAAATATATCACGTTCAACTCTGGGCAATAAATCGATCTCTTCAGCGGCAGCCTTAATACATTCATATTCCTGTAATCTGCGAATCAAAGTTGCTCTGGGATCTTCTTCGTCATCATCTTCTTCAGATTGTCTCGGCAGCAGCATTCTTGACTTTATTTCCGCCAACAGCGCGGCCATAACCAGATATTCTGCCGCCAATTCCAGATTTAATTCACCCATGATTTGAATATAGGTGATGTATTGATGAGTAATCTGTGCAATTGGAATATTCACAATATCCAGATTCTGCCTTCTGATCAGATACAGTAATAAATCCAGCGGTCCTTCAAATAAGTCCAGAAACACTTCCAAGGCATCAGGCGGAATGTAAAGATCGTCCGGCAGTTGATTAAAAGGGGCTCCGTTGACAATTGCAAAGGCAGGTAGCTGTTGTTCTATCGTACTTTCCATTTATTCTTGTTACTGTTGAAATCAAACGCTGCAGAGAATTTCCCTCTCCTGCTGGAGAGGACTAGGGAGAGGAGATTAAAAAAAACCGGGCCTGAGGTGCAAACATTATATTGTTCAGTTCGTCGTGGCTTTACTCACCTTGTCATCCTTCCGGATAAAATTCCGCACTCAAAAGATCATCTTGCGCATAGGGACATCCAACGGGAAATGCAGATTCGTCCAGGCCCGTTTCTTTAGCTGCCAGCAAAACCGAATCTATGTATGACAAATTTATAACCCGGCAATTGAAAAAAACACTTTCTGTGCGACAAACATCGGATAAGCTAAAATTGCACCCAGCATATTTGTGTAAAGCAACAACAATAAAATAATAAACCCGTACCGCTCAAGGCGATTATATTGCCACGCCCAATAACTCGGCAAAATACCGGTCAAAATACGGCTGCCATCCAGGGGTGGAATCGGCAATAAATTAATCAATGCCAAAACCAGATTAATTGAAATACCTGCAACGCCTGTATAAATCAACGGTAATGAGATAGTTTCAGCTCCTGCACCGATGGTTACGCCTAAACGGACGGCTAATGCCCAGGCGACTGCCATCAACAAATTTGAAACAGGGCCGGCCAAAGCGACTATGGCCATATCACGCAGCGGGTTTTTAAAGTTCCGGGGATCTACAGGAACCGGCTTTGCCCAACCAAAAATAAAACCCGTACCCGTCATTAGCAAAATCCCCGGAAGAATAATCGTACCGAACAAGTCTATATGCTTGATCGGATTCAGGGTTAACCGGCCCTGACTGGAAGCTGTGTTATCACCGTATTTTTTTGCTACCCAACCGTGCGAAACCTCATGTACAGTAATCGCAAAAATGACCGGTAATATCCAAACCACTATGCGCTGCACTAACGTCAATTCTTCCATCATATTGTATCCCCTCTATTAATCCAGGATGGGGGCAAGACCCTTGCCCTGTCTGATGATCTCTGCTCCATTACTGGAAAACTCGATCATGGTTGTCTCTTCATGTTCAATAATACCCGCATCAATCACTAAATCCAGCTCATGTTCAAGCTTGTTTCTGATCTCGTAAGGGTCTGTCATGGCATCACTTTCCCCAGGCAATACCAGGGTAGAACTAAACAAAGCTTCGCCCAGTTCCTGAAGCAACAATTGCGCAACCGGATGATCGGGAATACGGATGCCGATGGTTTTTTTTTTGGGATGTTGAAGCCGGCGCGGCACTTCGCGCGTCGCATCCAGAATAAACGTAAAAGGCCCCGGCGTTAACGCTTTAATCAGCCGGTAAGCGTCATTGCCGATTTTGGTGAACATCGATACTTGTGTCAGGTCTTTACATACCAGGGTGAAATTGTGTTTGTCATCCAACTGCCTGATACGCCGTATCTTATCCATTGCCTGTTTATCGCCAATTTGGCAGGCAAGCGCATAGGATGAGTCGGTCGGATAAACAATAACGCCACCCTTGCGAATGATTTCCACTGCACGATGGATCAGCCGCAGTTGGGGATTTTCCGGATGTATTTCAAAAAACTGAGCCATCATTACAACTTAATTTCAATTAAATAACCTCGCATTATACCTTACATCTGCACAAGCTTGCAGTATGAATACAGGCAATTCGTTTTATGATAGTGTAAGGAAATCGCTGAAAATAAATTGCCACAGATTCGCAGATTAAACTTATTTATAATCTGTGAGTCTCTGGCAACTTTGACAGAAGGGGTATTTTTTATGAGTTACCCAAGTAGGGGGTGTCAAGTTTTTTGATAAAAAGTTGGGTACAATATCGCTCGGTGATATTAACAACAACGGTTGCCATTTTGATTATTAGGATTGCCCTATTATTAATGTTCGCTTCATTAGCTGTGTTTATGTCGGTAGACCTGTTGCTTCAGCTGGCTATGCCGGGGTTGCCTGGATTAATGACCCAGCTTGGCTTGGCCGCACTGTTAAGTGCGTTTGCCTTGTTATTGATAACAGGATTAGCCGTGATCATTAAGCGCATCATTGCTTCCTGTTTCGATTACTTTTCCGCCAGGCAACGCTTGCAGAGGCGGCTATGGTTTATTCAGGCCCAACAGGACAGGCTTAAGCGGCTGTTTTATTTCAGGACATTGCAAATCAATTATTTTAATGAAATGAAGAGAAAAAGGCTGTTAATTGCTAATAATCGTCAGCACATACACTCTTTATCCAAAGCCATCGATAAAGACTTGCAGTCTATAAAACAACAGCTCTCCAAAGCGACTTATCAGCAATTACTACGGGAAAATGTTCAGTATCGAAAGCAACAGGATGTTGAGTCATTATTAAGATTGCAGCAAAAATTAGCCACTATTGTTAGCAAATGACGACTTTAAAAAACCTGGTTTTTAATTTGCTTAAGCTTTTTCATTCGGTTATAGACGAAAATCTGCAATGGCAAACAGCCAATCAGGATCAGCAAGTCAAACTCAAACACGCTCGTGTGCTGGCAGCAAAAATGCTGGAAGCGGAATTAAAAAGGAGAAGTGTCCAGTTAGAACATGAAATCACTCTGCTACGGACTAAAAACGACACCGAGCTAGCTATGTTTAAAACCAGGTGTAAACAGGATATTAGAGACTATAAACAGTATTTGGCCTCACTGGATCAACTCAAGCGTTCGATACAAGAGAGTTATAAGCACATGCCCGAAGCCGTTGCTTTCACCATTCATCATCATGCAAAACATTTATTGAATCAAATGTGGGAAGCCAAAGACGTTGAACAAAAAATGCACTACGAGATACAGTTGATTGAATTTATGACCACGGTAAATGAGGAAGCCCGCCTGCATCCGGAAGGTGCAACTGCCGAAAAATTGCCGGAAAGAACGTTAAGTTTGATTCAACATAAGTAAGAATTTTACTTGATTTATGGCTAAGATGGCGTTACGGGATTTTTATCTAGGGGAGTCGCTATTTTTGCGAAAGCTTTTATGGGCATCCCTGCCCATAAAAGCGGCAAAAATTACGCGACCGCTTATGCCTTCGGCGGCCCCAGCCGTCCTGCTTCACTCGTTGCATACCCAACAAGGGGTATGCAACATCATTATCGCAATGACTCGACGCGATTTCGGAAAGCCTGCATTTTCACTACGCAAAAAACGCTCCGTGAAAACACATGCCCTATCGCTTCTGGGGACTACTCGAC
>JBBQCU010000247.1:0-5890 GCA_038319065.1 Methylococcales bacterium | reverse complement strand
GGGGTTTTTTTTGCCCAGTTCCAGCGCTTGCTCGGCAAGATAGGACGGTGTACAGATATTGCCGGGCAAATCGGCCAAAAATTTGGTCAGGTTTATCCCCTCGGCAATGGCTTTGCCTTGAGTTAGGCCCGTTTGCGCTGGCTCGAGTTCAGTTTCAGGAGCGGTAATGCTGATTTTCTCAACCTTGCTGTCGGTTTCTTTATTCGATTTGCAGGCCGTGAATTGATAGACAGCATCATTAAAGACCTCGACGATTTGCCGGGTTTTCCATTGCCGGTCACCCGCGATAACGTCACACTCCGCCAGGCTGCAGACGACTGTTTTAATTTGCGTCTTTTTCAGGCTGTTAATTGCGGCAAGAAGTGCCTTTCTGAAATCTTTGCTTGATAAAGGCTTGTTTTCGCCCAAGCCAACCAACAAAATACGCTCTATAGAACAGTCAGGGATGGCGTTTATTAGCACGGTTTCGCCATTTTTTCCGCTAATGTCGCCGCGGCTAAGGATTTTGTTAATTAGTCCCTGGGTAATACTATTGATTGAGCTCGCAGACGCACTGAGTTGCTGGTCCTGGAAAACACCAACAATAAGACAATCACATTGCAATGTTTCTAATGGTGCGGTTTCTATAGCATAGTCCATAACTTAACTCATAAAATTTGCTGAATAATAATCTTATCGTGACCAGGCAGAATTAGGAATGTGCCGCATCAAGATGAGCTGTCAACGTTGAATTATACAACCAATATCTTCGCTAAACAGCAACAGTGATCCTTAAAAAAAGAATTATACTAAAAGTGTAGGGCAAAGTACCCTGATTTTGGTGAAGGATTTAAGAGCTACCTTGCGCCAGTTCCCTGTGGCAAAAGTTTGTGATCTTGAATATTAAACTAACACCTCCTCCTTACATAACCTTCGTGATGATTGGAAAATATGCATAACCCATACTTTAATATGTCTTCAGCTGTCATAAAAATTTAACCCGGCTGTCATTTTACGGTCATCAATTTGACACGAAACTGACACTTTGGTTGATTACTGTATCCACATCTTTTATTGATCTATGTGGTTACCCATGAAAAAAACAGAGACTGAAATACTTATCAAACCGGCTAAAAAACTGGATTGTTTTTTAGCCGATTCAGAGGCTTTGATAAAAGAAGCCCAAGCATTACGTTATCGTATATTTGCCAAGGAAATGGGCGCTAAACTCAAAACCGAATCCGAAGGCCTGGATTATGATGAAGTCGATAGCTATTGTGAACATTTGATTGTGTATGACAATGTCAATAAGAAAATAGTCGGCTATACGCGTTTACTTAATCAATATCAGGCGAAACGACTGGGCCGGTTTTATTCGCAGGATGAATTCAATCTGGATCAAGTCCTGTCATTGCCCGGCCGTTTTCTGGAAATAGGCAGGACCTGCGTAGATCCCGATTATCGTGGCGGCGCGGTGTTAACAACACTTTGGTCGGCATTAGTGCAATACGCTTTGGAAGGCGAGTTTAATTATTTACTGGGCTGCGCCAGTATCACCCCCGGCCCGAGCGGGTTTGCTGTAGATGCGGTTTATCGAAATATCGAAACCAAAAATATTGCCCCCACCTCTATGCAAGTCACACCCAGCATTCCAGTACCTGACGCATTAAGATGCCAACGCGACGAATCTGGTATTCCGCCTTTGCTCAAGGCGTATTTACGTTTCGGCGCGCTGGTTTGCGGTGAACCCTATTGGGATGAAGACTTTAACTGCATGGATTTATTTGTTTTATTGCCGCTGGATCAATTGAAAGACCGTTACAGCAAACACTATATGAGAGGCTATCAGGATACAAATGAAATTGAAACTGCGGCTACTTTATAAACTTTCCTTCATCATCCTGCTATTTGGCTATGGTTTAATCATTGCCGGATGTCTTTTTCCAGCCCTCAATCTGTTGTGTCCGGCAAACAAAGCCAAAACAAAACGCAACACGTTAAAAACGCATTGGCTAAGGCGATTCAGCGCTATTGTAAATCTATGTATCACTAAACAAGGCGAGCCGCCAGAACAGGGAGCTCTCCTCGTTAGTAATCATGTTTCCTGGCTGGATATTATAGTGATTGGACAGTATTTACCCGCTTATTTTGTCGCCAAGAGTGATATTTTAAGCTGGCCGATCATCGGTTATTTGTCCAAACAGGGCGGTACTATTTTTATCCGTAGAGGTGATAAAAAGCATATCAAGGCGACTACTGAAAAGATGGTCTGGGTTTTAAAACAAAACAGCAATATTATTGCCTTTCCTGAAGGCACAACGACTAGTGGCGATGAGGTTCTAAGCTTTCATGCTTCGTTATTTCAACCTGCGCTATTAACCAGGTCGGCCATTCAACCAGTGGCTCTTCAATATCAAGGCGAGGCCAAACAACAAGCGCCTTTTATTGGTGATGATGATTTTATTCCACATTTAATAAAAATGCTGAGTCTGGATAAAATTGAAGTACATGTTTCCTTTCTGCCCGTTATTAAAAGTTTAGGAAGGGATCGGAATTCGGTTGGTGCTGAGGCAAGAGAAATAATTTCGGAAAAAATTTCCAAGGGCATCTTGGTGGATAATCCGGATTATCCGTGTATGAAGTTATCAGGAGTCTAATAAGAATGGCTTTATAAAGCGGGTTAGCGATAGATAAAAAAATATTTACCACGAAGACATGAAGAACACGAAGATTTATATTTTCTTCGTGTTCTTCATGTCTTCGTGGTTTTATTGTTTTAATGACTCATATAGGATTACATCGAATCCGGCCAATAATTTATTCACCATACAGACATAAAAGTCTTGCCAACCGGATTAGTAAGGTATAGCTTTCTTACTTGATAAACATTACCTACGTCAAATGAAAAGATACTGCTAATGGCCGTTGTGCATCGATACCGAAATCACCTGCTTGTATCAGTTAGAAAAAACCTCAATGAAGCATAGTTAAAATTGGAGTTTGTAAAATGAGTATTATTCGGGACTATTGGAATAACTGGTTGGCAGGAGAAACTACCGACAAAGAGGTAGATGCATATATCCGGAGCGCCTTTGCGCATTTGGTGTCCGAGTACAGATCTGTCTATTTTGTAAAATGCGTTTGCAAGGAAAATTCCTCCCCAGAAACTATCGATACAAATGAACCAACCAATTTTAAAGAACAAAATCAGAACCCGGAACACGCACAAGCCCAAGGAGCCGGCGATACACAGGGAGGCTTGATAGGTTTACAACCGGAGTCAACGGAACAAACCGATACTGGCGAATCAATCGTTGCCGAAGAACAAAGTCAGGCCCAGAACCAGAAACACGAACAACTTCAAACCGGCTTTGACGTGCCGGAAAACTTGACAGGATCTCAAGCGGGGGCAACGCAGCAAAGTGACACTGGAGATGCAATTACTGCCGAAGAACAAAATCAGGAACAAGAACAAACACAGGGTGTTGCAGCCAATACACCGGAAAGTTTGAAAATTGATCCGATTATCTCCGGTTACGCTTGCCGCCAATCTCCCGAACTCAAAGCACTTCTTGAGAGTTTTGATAAGGGCGACTTTGATGAAGGAAATAAAAATCCTTCCTGGAAAGACTGTGCAATATTGGAAGAATCAATAATTCGATTGCTCGATAAAAATCGATTGAAAGCAAAGTTAGCCATGTTGGAGGCCCGTTACGAAGCGGTTATTGATCCCAAAAAATACGAACATTATAAACAGTCTGTGATTAGAACAAGTGGGGATGATGCCGACTTAAACGACAGGATCTATTTTCTCGTTTGGGATCTATACTGGGCTTACACTACAGCACGTAAAGTGGGCCAACTACGTCAACGCGCCATAAAACCCATTTTAGGAATATTGCCGATCATTATATCGATTTTTTTCGGTTGCCTTCTGATATATCTATTAGTCAGTTTTTTTATGGTAACAACTGTCTTTAGTACCTTTATGGTTTTGCTATCGGTTTTGTTTTTCGGGGCGTTCGGTGCCCTTATTAGTTTCCAAAGGCGCATGTCGAAATTGGAAGTTAGAGGCGAGACATTTTCCAATTATTTACAACTCTGCTCTCTTGGTAATGAAGGGCCTTTAGCTCTATTCGCCGGCAGTTTTTTTGCACTGCTTTTGTTAATCTTGTTTGGCTCCGGAATGGCAAATGCGGTTGTAAACGCTATTTTTAGTCAAGGACTGGCTGATACCATTGTCCCCTTGTTTCCTCAGTTACACGTTGAGAGAATTCCGCAGTCATACATTGAGAAAAATCCCTCGGCAGGGATTGTGACCTTGGCAACGGCAATTGCCAATCTAAACTTCATGGGTTTTGCGAGCATTGCAAAATTATTTGTGTGGTCATTCTTTGCAGGTTTTGCCGAAGCATTGATTCCTGATGCCATGAGCCGTTTGATCGATAAAGCCAAGCTGATGGAAAAGTAATATTTCTAATTATCAACCCCTGCCTCATCAAACGTGGCCATTTCATTCAAAAATACCACCGCCGATTGCAGCAGCGGATAAGCCAGGGCAATACCGGAACCTTCACCCAGGCGCAAGTCCAGATTCAACAATGGCCTGGCGTTAAACTGACCTAATAAAGCTTGATGCCCCTGTTCGCTGGAAACATGGCTAAACACACAATAATCGAGCACTTGCGGATACAGTTTAAAGGCGACTAATAATGCTGTGCCGGCAATAAAACCATCGACCATAATCAGCATCCCTGACTCGGCGGCTTTAAAATAGGCGCCAACCATCATGGCGATTTCAAAACCGCCAAAAGTGGCCAATGCATCTAATGGCTCGTTGATACCTTTATGCTGGTTTAGTGCCTGCTGCAATACGCTTAGTTTATTCTGTAACTGAGCATCATTTAATCCCGTGCCACGGCCTACGCATTGGACTAATGGTATTGTGGTTAAACAGTGCATCAGCATAGCGGCGGATGAGGTATTACCGATACCCATTTCACCAAAACCGATGCAGTTACAGCCGTTATCATGCTGCTGTAAAACCAGAGCTGCTCCGGCTTGTAGCGCTTTGGTGCAGTCCTCGGTTGTCATTGCCGGATGGATTAAAAAGTTAAGGGTCCCTTTACCGATTTTTGCATCAATCAGCTTGGGGTGGCTAGTCAGATCGGCATTGACTCCCGCATCGACAATCAGTAATTCCAGCTGGTGTTGCCGGGCAAAAACACTGATCGCCGCGCCCCCCGACAAAAAGTTGGCGACCATTTGCGCGGTAACGGTTTGCGGATAAGCACTGACTCCGGATTCAACAATGCCATGGTCACCCGCAAAAATGAGGATGCAGGGCTTGTTTAAGCTGGGCGTCAGGGTGTTTTGGCATAACCCGATTTGTAAGGCCAGGGATTCAAGTTGACCCAATGACCCTAATGGCTTGGTTTTCTGGTCGATTTTAGTTTGTAATGTGGAAGCAAGCTTTTCAGAACGGGGATTTATAACAAAATCTAGCGACACGGTGTATTCCAGGTATTTTCAAATAACAAGGTGTTTAGCTCTTTGCGATTTTCCCAATGTTCCTGCTCCAGCATCGGTTTATCGTAAAATTTATCGACATGGCCCAAACAGAGAATGGCTATGGGTTGGCTGTCTTCCGGCATATTTAAAAGGTTTTTCAAGGGCTCCGGTTCAAACATCGATACCCAGCCTAAACCCAAACCTTCCGCGCGTGCTGCCAGCCACATGTTTTGTATGGCGCAGGCCAGAGATGCCAGATCCATTTCCGGCAAGGTTCGGCGGCCAAAAACATACTGTTCCCGTTGTTCACATAAAGCCGCAACTAACACGATCCCACATACAAGAATGCATTCCACATTCACCTTCATAAACTCGTCTTCCCGATCGTTTAAAGCCTTGG
>JBBQCU010000246.1:0-5899 GCA_038319065.1 Methylococcales bacterium | reverse complement strand
TTTGCCACGCCCGGTTATACCAATCCCGATCAAATCAGTGACGAGCCGGTTTTGGAAAAATCAATGGTTACCGGCGACCTGAATTCGGCCTTGGTGGAATGGATTGTGCAATACCGCATTACCGATCCTGAGAAATATTTGTTCGATGTGCGTAATCCGGGGCAAACTTTAAGAGACCTATCGGAAGCGGTCATGCGCGAGGTGGTCGGCGATCGGACGGTTGACGAAATCATTACTATTGGCCGTCAGGAAATCGAGGAAACCGCGCTCGCACGCACCCGAGCGCTTGCAGAACGTTATCGGCTCGGCGTTTCGATTAACCAGGTGCAACTGAAGAATGTTAATCCGCCGATACCGGTGCAGCCTTCTTTTAATGAAGTGAACCGCGCCCAGCAAGACCGGGAAAATGTCATCAATCTGGCTAACGGCGAGTACAACAAGGCGGTGCCGCGCGCTCGCGGTGAGGCTGACCAGAAAATCCGTGCCGCTGAAGGCTATCGTTTCAAACGGATTAATGAGGCGGAAGGCGATGTCTCTGCGTTCAGTCAGGTCCTGAAGCAATATCTCAAGGCGCCTGAGGTGACCCGTACGCGTATTTATCTTGAAACCCTGGGGGATGTTCTACCTCAGGCAAGGCAGCAGATTATCGTTGATGACACGATCCAGCAGATATTGCCAATGCTGCCTTTTCCGTCCAAAACGCTGGAGGAACCAAAATGAGTTTGTCAAAAAAATGGGGGTTGTTAATCGGTGCCTTGGCGTTTGTACTGTATTTGTCAACCTTTACCGTTAATCAGGCCGAGCAGGTTATTATCACTCAATTCGGGAGACCGGTCGGCGACCCTATCACCAGCCCCGGCCTGTATTTCAAAATGCCGTTTGTCCAGCAGGTCAACAGTTTCGACAAACGCTTTCTGGCCTGGGATGGCCCGATGGTTGAGATGTCGACCAAGGACAAGACCTATATACAAGTCGATACCTTCGCCCGTTGGCGGATTACCAATCCAATGCGTTATTACCTGAGGCTCAGGGATGAACGCAGCGCCCAGTCCCGGCTGGAGGACATTTTAGGTAGCGAAACCCGCACTGCGATTGCCCGGCACGAGCTGATTGAGGTGGTACGCACCAATAAAGATCGACAACCGCTGCAGGATGAAAGTCTGACCGGGCCTTTAACCGGTGAAGGCACACTCGGCGTATTACGGCCGATCCATGTTGGACGGGTCGCGATTGAGAAAGACGTGTTCGATGCGGCGGCGCCAAAATTGGCCGAGTTTGGCATTGAACTGCTCGACGTTCGTTTCAAGCGCATTAATTACAATCAGCAAGTGCTCGAACGCATCTACCAGCGGATGATCAGCGAACGTTTGCAGATCGCTGAGCGCTTTCGTTCCGAAGGCGAGGGCGAAGCGGCGCGCATCAACGGCAACAGGGAGCGAGACCTTAACCAGATTAAGTCCGCTGCCTATAAGCAAGTGCAGGAAATCCAGGGCGAGGCCGATGCCAAAGCCACGGAAATTTATGCCCTGGCTTACGCCCAGAACGCTGAGTCCGCAGAGTTCTACAAGTTTCTGAAAAGCATGGAGACCTATCGCAAGATCATTAACACCGATGCGACTATTGTTCTTTCAACCGACAGCGACCTGTTTATCTTGCTTAAGCGGCTGGAACAAAAAAGCCATTAAGCCGTCGCAGCCTGATGGACAACAATTCAATTTATGAAAAAAGCATTATTTATAGTCATTATTACAATGCTTGTTAGTGCCGGTATTTCTTGTCAGAATCAAAAATCCCTGACAAAAAATACTGGTGCGGAGAAAGCTACCGGTAGAACCATATATTCTGTTACTTTTAGTTGCGCCGGAAACAAAACCATTCAAGCTCTTTTCTTTGAAGGCAAGGTGGAACTTACTTTGAGTGACGGAAGGCACATGCTGCTGCTTCAGGCTATCTCTGCCTCCGGCGCTCGTTATGCAAACCCAGATGAATCCTTTGTATTTTGGAATAAAGGCCATACTGCGTTTATAGAAGAAAGCCATAAAACCACCTTTAAAGATTGTATAGTATCCGGAAATGACCAAACACCAATGTAATAAAACAGCTTATTCGCCAAAAATTGGAATTGACATTTTTTCCGGTCAATGTTGACACTGATTGACTGATACTATAAATAACGTTCGATCTTACTGCTAAACTGTTTCACTTACTTTGAGGATAACTAACATGAATATGAACGCCGCCATTGAACCCATCCTGGCAATTGTGATGGGTATATTAATTTTGCTCGTACCAAGGTTTTTAAATTATTTCGTCGCTGTGTATTTGATCGTCGTGGGCATTTTGGGGCTGATGCACCATGTCACCATTACGTAAGAGGATCGTCAAAAAATTATCCGCACGAACCAGCAGCTGGCATACTGCGTGATCTGGTAGCTAGTCAACCCGGTTCCGAAGGTAAATGGTTTGCTGCTGCCAAGGTCGCAGACTTATTCGATATGGCAATAGAATTCGTCAACAAAATCCCAACCGGCCCACGAACGCTTATTCGAGCTGGCCGGAAACAGGCATTGAACGAGAACTCACCTTACAGCAGTTACAACTTGGATCATCTAGTCCTCATAGCAGGTATCGTCATGCGCAATTTAGTTAAAAATCCCACATTTTTTTCGAAACCTACCGGTCTGGCAGCGGCAATCACTGCACTGCCGCTGCTGCTTTCATTGACAGCCAACGTTGCGGCGAGCGACGTGCCACTGATGGATCAAGGCATACAAATCGGCGATCCGGAACCGAGGCGCGCCATAATTTGGAGTCGTGCCGATCGTCCGTCGCGGACGATGTTGAAGTATGCCTTCAACGATCAGTTCACCAACGCCACTACTATCCGTGGACCTTACGCTATGGAAGGCACCGATTTTACCGCCCGCGAGGACTTGGCAGGTCTTCTCGAAGGCAAGGATGTTTACGTTAAGGTCTGGTTTGAAGACCTCACCAACGCCCGCGGAAAAAGCGACCCGGTCACCGGCCATTTTCATACCATCGGTAAACGTGACGACATCCGCTTCGTGTGGGGAGGCGATACTGCGGGTCAGGGTTGGGGCATTAACAAAAGTTTCGGCGGCATGAAAATCTATGAAGCCATGCGCCAGGTCAAACCGCAATTCTTTATTCAAAGTGGCGATAATGTCTATTCCGACGGCCCCATCCTGCCCAGCGTAATAGCAGAAAATGGCCAGATATGGACCAACCTCGTCACCCCTGAAGTTAGCAAGGTTGCCGAAACCCAAGCCGAATTCAGAGGCCGCTACAAATACAATCTGCTGGACGAAAACTTGCGCCGCTTCAATGCCGAAGTGCCGCAAATATGGCAATGGGGACGATCACGAAGTCGTCAACAACTGGTCGGACTCCAAAGATTTGAGCAATGACAGCCGCTATACCGTCAAAGACGTCCCCTTGTTAGTGGCTCGGGCGTCCATGGCTTTTCATGAATATGCACCCCTACGTCCTCACGATGCAGAGGAATCCGAGCGTGTTTACCGGAAAATCTCTTATGGCAAATTGCTGGACGTGTTTGTGCTGGATATGCGCGCCTATCGCGGCCCCAATACAGCTAATTTGCAAACCCAGCAAAATGCTGAAACTGCATTCCTAGGCAAAACACAAGTCGCTTGGCTGCAGAACGAGCTGAAAAACTCTCATGCCACCTGGAAAGTCATCGCCGCCGATATGCCTATCGGTCTTAATGTCGCTGATGGCGTTGACGCTCAGGGCAGCGCGCTGGGAAGCAGTAGCCAACGGCAACAACGGTCCTGCCGCAGGCCGAGAGCTGGAGATAGCGGACTTACTCCGCTTTATCAAGCATGAGCATATCAATAACATCATTTGGCTGACTGCCGACGTTCATTACGTTGTCGCTCTCTACTACGATCCTGCCAAAGCCAAAACTAAAGACTTTGCGTCTTTTTGGGAGTTTGTGGCCGGTCCGTTGAATGCAGGTGCAGGCACCTTCGGCCCTAACACCACTGACGCCACCTTCGGCCCGCTAGTGGTATTCGCTAAGGCACCGCCTGCCGGTCAAGTCAATCTGTCGCCATATGCCGGTTTGCAATTCTTCGGAGAAGTCAATATAGACAAAAGAAGCCAAGCCCTGACGGTTGACCTAAAAGACATCTACGGCACTACCGTATTCAGAAAAAGCCTGCCCGCTAAAGCAGGGGCGTTGTTGAATAAATTAGCAAGCAATTAATTTATTTAGATATAAATTTAATGTAAATTTTAGTGAAATTTATAAAAATCAGGGTGTTACGTTTTATTTATTCTACAACGCCTCAAATCTGCCAATGTTTACGGCTTAAACCAGCCGCGCCTTGATCCGAACGAGTCACTTGAATTTACTCAAAAGCGGTCATTTATCCTGAGCAAATTAATGGACAGCTGACTGACAAAAACCGACCCATAACTGCCTGTCGGCTATGATTTTACGCTTCCCTAAACCGGATAGTCAAAAGCGATTTCAGTCTTTACTGAGTATCGATACGTACTATGCTTTCCGTCTGAACCAATAAAGTGCATAGACGCCAATTAACAACGAATAGACCGAAATTGTTGTTCCAAAGTTATCATGTTTGTTAGGTATAGGTAAGCTGGTGATGGATGCGTCTCTAATGTAAAGATGAGTACTTTGCTGGAGCTCGTCTTGTGCATAAGATGTTGAGCATCCTAGAGTTGAGACTAAAAATACAAATAAAATTATTGCTTTTTTCATGATACCGCTCCTCAAGAAATAGAATTAGAATCGATATAGTATCGAATCGCTATAATAACACCTTTATTTTTCTTTTGAAAATACTTGCTAACCTTTTGCTTTGTCTTTGTTCAGTCAGTCCAGTCAGTCCAACTCAATTTGCTTCTACACTTGACCCGGCTTTAAATGACTTTTCGAAGCTTTAGTCCAGCTAACCCAATATCAAACATCAATCCGGAGCAATGGGAATATGGCAAAGTGTATGAATCTCAAAATCAATAATGCAGTAGACGTGCCGCTTAATGAACCCTTCAATAATGTTACCGGATGATAAAAACAGTTCGTAGTAAACAGAGGACGGCAAGAGGCGCCACTACTCAATAATTATGTGCATTTAAATCATATTGATACGGTTTCGAATGACTTAAATAGTCAAATGCGATTGCACTGTAGTAGCCGCCCTCTACCAGATCAAAACCGGTATTGCGGGCTAATAAATCGGCTTTTTTTTCATCGATTTGTTGCAGGATAGTTTGTCCGCCTACTGAAGCCACCCGTGTTCTCAATTGATGTAATCTTGCCAGCAGGGTATCGTCATGTACTTTATCCTCCAGATTTCGCGCTGATAAGCTAACGTAATCAGGGAGTACATTGGCAATCAATTCAAGCGCTTCACTATTCTTGGCAAGATAATCGAACTTAAGCGCAATTTGATAACCTCTACGTCGATAATTTTCCAATCCATTGATCAGCTCCTGATAATAGCGAGCATATTGGCTATTTACGGCCAATACTATGGCAACATTTTTAGTTTCCAGTCCACATTGTGCAATCACTTCTTCAAAATAGGCGCCATGATCCTGCTTAACGCCCAGTATATGCCGTGGGTCAACCTCCAAAAACAGCACACCCTGCTGATGCGCTAAAGGCAGATAATTCAGCATGTGCACGGTACGAGACAAACGATCAAAATTAATAATGGATTCAAAATCAGCGGCGGGTACGGAATTATTAGCTAACAGCATTTCAATTTCGTTTGCATACAGATGCTGGGTTGTATGGGGAGCAACCGTAATATGCGCCGTATGACCTACAATCACAGTAGGCTTCATCGCCTGCCTTAGCGGTTTAAAAAAACTGCCGATCCGAATC
>JBBQCU010000245.1:0-5911 GCA_038319065.1 Methylococcales bacterium | reverse complement strand
CCTTGTACCTTGTACCTTATTCCTTTAAACAAATATGAATACAGATAAAAGCTTTATCCCCTTGAACATTGCTATATTAGTGGTTTCCGACACGCGCACCGATGCCGATGATTCATCAGGTAAAACCCTGGTAAAACGAGCAACTGAAGCAGGACATCATGTCATTGAAAAGAAAATAGTGCCTGATAATGTTTATCAGATCAGGGCCGTTGTTTCAAACTGGATTGCCGCAGATGACATTAATGTGGTAATAAGCACAGGCGGTACTGGCATAACTGGCCGGGATGGGACGCCTGAAGCTGTGGCGCCTTTACTGGATAAAGTTCTGGATGGTTTTGGTGAAACCTTCAGAATGCTTTCCTATCAGGATATTAAAACCTCGACCATTCAGTCCAGAGCCATGGCCGGGGTAGCTAATGCAACCTATCTGTTTTGCCTGCCCGGTTCATCGGGCGCCTGCCGTACCGCTTGGGATGCATTAATCAGTGCTCAACTCGATTACCGGACCCGGCCTTGCAACCTGGTTCAGCTCATGCCCAGACTAATGGAAAAATAACATGAAATCCGGTTTTTTATTTCTTGGTGCGATCAGCGCACTTATCGGTGTCGGAATGGGTGCATTTGGCGCTCATGGCTTAAAAGCTATCTTAAGTGCCGAGATGCTAACGGTCTATCAAACCGGAGTAACCTATCAAATGTGGCACGCGCTGGGACTGATTAGCATTGCACTTATAAGCCAGCAAGTCCCTGAGTCCAAATTACTGAGTTGGGCCGGCTGGCTGATGTTCATCGGCATACTCCTGTTTTCCGGCAGTTTATATCTAATGGTACTACTCAATCTGAAATGGTTAGGCATGATTACGCCCATAGGTGGCGTCAGTTTTATAACAGCTTGGGTTTTAATCGCTATTTTTGCAGTACAAAATCAACATCACAGCAGGTATACAAATGCGCGACGCTAACCCCCAAACAATTTATTTAAAAGACTACACCGTACCCGACTATCTGATTCATAGTGTGGATTTAAATTTCACCCTGTCTGAAGAAAACACGCGTGTTATCTCGCGGCTTACTTTAAGCCGCAATCCTGCCAGTCAGTCGGGCGACACGGCACTGATTTTATCGGGCGAAAACCTGACATTAATCAGCGTTGTCCTGAATGACGACAATCAATTAACGGAACAACACTATCTGCAAACGCAGGATTCTTTAATTATTCATGAAGTGCCGCAGCACCGGGTTTTTGTGCTGACGATCGAAAACACGATTAATCCGAAAGCCAATACGGCATTGGAAGGCTTGTATCTTTCCAAGAGTATGTTATGCACCCAATGCGAAGCTGAAGGTTTTAGAAAAATTACTTATTTTCTCGATAGACCCGATGTCATGGCAAAATTCACTACGACTCTGGTTGGTGACAAAGACCGTTATCCGGTTTTATTATCCAACGGCAACAAAATTGCTCAAGGTGAGTTAGCTGATAATCGTCATTGGGTAACCTGGGAAGATCCGTTTAACAAGCCCTGCTATTTATTTGCGCTGGTTGCAGGACAACTGGACTGCATTGAAGACAGTTTTACTACGCAATCCGGCCGTACCATCAGTTTGCAGATTTTTGTTGAAAAGCACGACCTTGATAAATGCACCCATGCCATGCAGTCACTGAAAAATGCCATGCGATGGGATGAAGAGGTATATGGCCGTGAATACGATCTGGATTTATACATGATTGTTGCAGTCGGTCATTTCAACATGGGCGCGATGGAGAACAAAGGCCTTAACGTATTCAATACCAAATTTGTACTGGCACGTCCGGATATTGCGACTGACTCCGATTATGAGCATATTGAAGGCGTTATCGGCCATGAATATTTCCATAACTGGACAGGAAATCGCATAACCTGCAGGGACTGGTTTCAGCTCAGCCTGAAAGAAGGCTTTACGGTGTTCCGCGACCAGGAATTTACCGGCGACCGCACCTCCAAAGCCGTAAAGCGCATTGAAGATGTCACCAATCTAAGGACGCGCCAGTTTGCCGAAGATGCGGGTCCCATGGCGCATCCGGTAAGGCCGGATGCCTACATAGAAATTAACAACTTTTATACCTTGACCGTATATGAAAAAGGTGCCGAAGTAGTACGCATGATACATACCTTGCTGGGCACGAAAGGCTTTCGCAAAGGCAGTGATTTATATTTTGAACGCCATGATGGCCAAGCGGTTACCTGCGATGATTTTGTCAATGCGATGGAAGCGGCTAACTCCGTTGATTTAACCCAATTCCGCCGCTGGTATGCCCAGGCAGGAACACCGGAATTAAAGGTACAGCAATCTTATGACCCTTCTGCACAAACGCTGACTTTAACCATCAACCAACATTGTCCGCCAACGCCTGGACAAGCCGTAAAAGAAGCGCTGCATATTCCGGTCACAGTGGGTTTAATAAACAAAAACGGCTCTGTCGCGCCCTGCAAATTGCAAGGTAGTGTTCCCAACCTTAAGTTTGGGAACGAGCCTAATGAAGTTGTTTTACAACTGACTCAGGCCGAACAAGCCTTTATCTTTGAAGATCTAAAAGAGCAACCCGTCGTTTCTATTTTAAGAGGTTTTTCCGCACCCGTTAAGCTGGTTATGGAGCGCAGTCTTGAAGAACTGGCGTTTTTATTAAGCTATGACAACGATACCTTTAATCGCTGGGAAGCAGGACAGCAGCTTGCAGGACAGATTATTGCCGGACTCATCGCTGATGTGCAGAACGGCCGGGAGTTGCAGGTAAATCCGATTATTATCAATGCCTTTAAACAGGTCATGGAACAATCCTGGGATGACTTGTCGTATTTTTCCTTATTATTAAGCCTGCCCTCAGAAACTTATCTGGCAGAGCAAATGCAGGTTGTCGATGTAGATGCTATTCATAAGGCGAGAGAGTTTGTTGCGCTGGCGCTAGCCGGGCAGTTGCAAACACAGTTTAAAACCCTATACCTGGAGTGTCATCGGGATGAGTCCGGGTTATTTGATGCCGGCGCTATAGGGCGCAGACGTATCAAAAACACTTGTTTAGGTTATTTAGGCAGACTTGAGAAACCGGACATTCAACAATGGTCACAGCAGCAATTTGATACGGCAAAAAACATGACCGATCAAATGGCCGCTTTAGCAGTCATTGTGAATGGTTCGCATTCTGCCAAACAACACTGTCTGGCCAGTTTTTACCAACAATGGCAAGCGGAAGCGCTGGTAATTGATAAATGGTTTGCACTTCAAGCATCCAGCCCTAACCCGGATACCTTCGCTACCGTAAAGGCATTAATGCTGCATCCCGCGTTTGATATAAAAAATCCAAATCGGGTTAGAGCCTTGATTGGTGCATTCAGTCAGGCGAATCCATTACATTTTCATGCCGCCAACGGCCAAGGCTATCAATTTCTAGCCGATCAGATTATTGCACTCAATACCTTAAACCCGCAAGTTGCCTCACGCATGTTAATCGCGTTAACGTCATGGCGCCGGTATGACGAAGGCAGGCAAGCATTGATGAAGGCACAATTGGAAAGGATAATAACCACCGAAGCTATTTCTAAAGACGTTTATGAAGTGGCAAGCAAAAGCCTCGCCTGAATAACATTGATCAAAACCGCCATATTTAGATTTGCTTGCGCGGAATCGAGTCGTGTAGGGTGAACAATACTTTTATACCTGCCTTTTATTGCTTATTCCGATGGCAAAAAAAACTGCTCACCCTACATGGCTATCTGCCAGCAACAGCTTGACGTCAAGGTGCGCCCGATGCCACGAAAACTGAATCATCCCGCTGTCGTCGCGTGGCTATTAAGCATCAGTATAAACCTGCTGGGATTTCCTGCTTTTGCTGAGCCGCCAGTGGTCGAGGAGGTTTTGCGCGTGTTGGGGATGGATAAGGGTCAGATTGCCGAACTCGAGCAAGGGCAGCCCGTCGCTTATGCCTTGAGCGAAGGCGGCGCCGACGAGCTAGCCGTGGGCCTGGCCTGGTATCTTCAGGTTCCTTTGGACAAGGTGGCCGGACAATTGCAGAGGGAGGATCCTGATTCGCTAGACGTTGATGTCACAGCCCACGGGATATTAACGGAGCATAGCAGGGTGGATTCCCTGGCGCCTGTCGTCCTGCCCCGGGAAGAAGCTCAGGCTCTGTTAGATGTGGAGCCGGGGGACGAATTCAACCTGTCCAGCCATGAGATCGACAGTTTCAAAACTCTCAAGAAAACGCTCAAGCGGACGCCTTATAGGCCCATCGAGGACGAGGCCGGACAGCACTATCGGGAGATTCTGTTCCACCGCTTTAAAGCCTACCGGCGAGGGGGAACAAATGCAATAGCGCCTTACGCGCGGGAAGAGGGGAAGGATTCCAAGCCTTCCCGGGAGCTACGCCAGGCGGCAAACGAAAGCGCCATCTTGTCACGTTACTTTCCAGGCTTGAGCAAAGCCTGGCTAGACTATCCGAAAACCTTGCCTCCGGGAGCGGTCGAGGCGTTCCCCTGGGTAGAAAAAAACGTGGAAAACCGGCCGGCGGTCATCCTCAGGCATCGCGTGAGTATTAATTGGAATGGCGGCGTTCTGGTGTTGACCCGGGAGTTCTATGCGACACATTCCTACAACTCCAGCCAATGGATAACCGGCTGCCTGCCGTATCGCGACGGCACGGTGATCTTTCAACAGTTGCGCAGCTACACTGACCAAGTGACAGGAGTGGCAAGCAATGTCAAGCATCTAGTAGGCCGGGATATACAGAAGGACAAAATGCTTAAGTCTTTTGAGCGCTTTTGCTCAGCTTTGGGTCATTGCCATTGATTAACCTGGTCCGGCAGTCGACCGTCCCTTCACTCCATCGGCCATACCTTACACAGGCAGGCGGCGCTGTGTCTGGCGCAAGAAGATTACTGCTTTGCCGGGCTATTCCGGCATATCCAATATCCATCATCATTCCATTCAGGGTTGACGCACCAGGTATCCATGGTTTTGATGCTCTCGGTACCATAACGGAGGCCTTTTGCAATTCCATAATAGCTTTCAGCCTCATCTTTATTATTGGTCAGTGCAACGCTCCGGTAACTGCCCTCTCGAAAATAAATTCCAGTCTTGGCGAACGGTTTAGGCGTGTATTGATTTATTTGGGTTCGGGCTGAACCAATATCTACATCACTTCCAAACACCACCCCAAAACTGGGTTGGCTATTTCTCCATACTTGCCAGGCTGCGGCGAAGGCAACCAAAATAATCAATCCGGCCAACATTGAAATCATGTGTATTTTAGTAAGCCGTGGCAGCGTGTGCCGGCTACTGGACATAGACTCTTTCTCTGGCTTTTTGGCAATTTTTGGTTCGGGTTTTGCCTGTGGCTGGCTTGGTGTTTGCTCGCGTTCGCCTTCTGGAACAAGCAGCGCAATGGCCTGCAACAGGTTTTGAAACTCTACTTCGGAAGTGTCGCCATCCCAATCAATCAGTTCGGCTGCCTCAATGCGTCCAAAACCCAGAGGGGGCGCCACCTGGTCAATAAAGACAGGAACTAAAACCTTTCGGGCCGCGCCTCTCTGCGCTTCCTCCTTTACCCAGTCTGAGCTCACTGAAGTTTTGCTCCACAAAACGATGACACATTTTGCGGCGTCCAACTGTTCGCCGATATATTCGTCAAAGGTTTTTCCCGGCGGTATGTTCTTGTCCCAAAAAACCGACCAGCCTCGTTGCGCCAAGAGTGTGGCAAAGAGCATTGCTTTTGCTTTGTCTTTGTTATTGTAACTAGTGCCTGAACGAAAAAGCCGTTTTTCAAAAATTCCGCATCATAGCGGGTGATTTATTTTTTAAAAAAATTTTCCTGACGCATCAAAACCCAATTATTTTCTGAATGGCTACCGTTTAATAAGAATAATTCTCGATAACG
>JBBQCU010000244.1:0-5927 GCA_038319065.1 Methylococcales bacterium | reverse complement strand
CCAGCCCTCTCCCAGAGGGAGAGCAACTGGGTAAGTTGTTCAAGTTATTTCATGCAGGTTCCTAAGGCGAAAGACCAAAAAGTGTGCTACTTCCCTTTTACCTTGAACCTTTCACCTGTTTTTTAAATCAATTCCGATTATATAATGTTACCAAATAGGCAAACCGAGTTGCTCGTTCATGTGACAGCTGTTCCCACTGAAAACGCCACTTCCAGTTACCTACTGTAGTGCCTGGAGTATTCATGCGCGCTTCGGAACCCAGTTCAAGAATATCCTGCATGGGTATTACAGCAAGATTGGCAACCGATCGCAATGCGGCTTGTATTAGTGCGCAATGCAGTGAAATTGATGGATTTCCCAGATAGTCACAAACTAGGTTTCTCTCATGGTCGCTGATACTCTGTGACCATCCTAAAGTCGTATCATTATCATGAGTGCCCGTATAAACAACACAGTTCCTTACATAATGGTCTGGTAAGTAGGGATTATCAGGCCCGCTACCAAAAGCAAACTGTAAAATCTTCATGCCGGGTAAATCGAATTCATCTCTTAATTCTTCAACTTCGCCGGTAATGATACCGAGATCTTCAGCCACCAGGGGAATCGAACCCAGTTTTGTTTTTATTGCCTTCAATAAGGCTTTCCCAGGCGCTTTAACCCACTGTCCAATTTGTGCTGTAGGTTCATCGGCAGGTATTTCCCAAGCCGCTTCCAGTCCGCGAAAGTGATCGATGCGAAGAATATCAAACTGTTCTAGCTGAGTTTGCATTCGTTCAACCCACCAATTAAACCAGGTTTTCTTCAGATAATCCCAATTATAGTGCGGGTTGCCCCAACGCTGACCTGTTGCAGAAAAATAATCGGGCGGAACACCAGCAACAACTACCATTTCACCAGAGTCATCGAGTTTGAAAACCTCACGATTAGCCCAGACATCTGAACTGTCATAAGATACGAAAATAGGAATGTCGCCAAACAAAAGCACCACGCGCTCATTAGCATAGGTTTTTAACGCCATCCATTGCCGGAAAAAGACATATTGTTCGAATTTAATTTCTTCTAATGCCGTTGATAAACGTTGGCGTGCTTCCGCGATTGCTTTTGAATCTCTTTCTTTGAAAGGTTCAGGCCATTGATTCCAGCACTGTTGATTAAATACGTTTCTAAGTGCTATAAACAAGGCAAAATCATCGAGCCAAAATGCCTTTTCCTGGCAAAAAAGTGCAAAGTCGTCCTTATCTTGTTGCTTGGCACGCTCTAAAAACCCTTTAAAGGCTTTTCCCACCAGACAGCTTTTGTTAAATGCGGGAGTTCCCTGGCATTCTTCGCACTGCTCGGATAATTGTAACCAACCCAGTTTTACGAGCCCATCAATATCAATTAAATCAGGATTGCCGCCATGAGCAGATAAGCATTGATAAGGAGAGCCATCCGCATGAGTCATGCCTAAGGGCAGGGTTTGCCATACGCTAACCCCGGAATCATGCAGAAAGTTGACAAAATTATAGGCTTCTTGACCCAAATCACCCTGTTTATCAGTGCCGGGCAACGAGGTAATATGCAGCAGAACGCCTGCACGACGTTTGTTCAAAAGGTTATTCACTCGTAGTGATCTCTAGTTAATGTTCAACGCCTGGCCGCATAGCTCCACCCATGGCTGGATCACCAGAACCCTGAGTAAATGACAGTGCCAGATATGCTGGAGGCTCTTCGCCTAATAATCGATACAGATTGCCTAAATTAAGCCGGAATTGTTGTTCAAAGCTACTGACTGCTTCGCCAGGGTTATAATCACCAAACCACCAGAACCAGTCGGAACCTTCACAAATAGAAAGCTGAAACTCAGCCTGCTGAATTTGCTTATCGGTTAAGCGGTTTTCTGCCAATGCCTTATCGTACGCACATTTTACGTCACCCAGCATTTCCCAGCCACGATTTTTGTCCGGAGACCCTATCCAGGTTGAAAAGGATCCGTAAACCCAACTACCCGCAACCAATTTCGATAAGGGTTTAACAACGGTTTTAGATTTAAGGCAGTCCGAAAATGTAGTTAATTCAATTGCCGGATGACTAGCCAATCGGGTATATAAGGCGCTCAGAAAATGATAGCCATTATCCGGGAAATATTCCCAGGCATTCTCACCATCCATGATAATTGAAACTACTTTATCACCGGGCTCATGAGCCGCGATATTCTCCAGATGATGAATCAAATCACCAACTGCATCATCCGCATGCCATTTTGAATATTCAAAGCCTATCAGATCAGATAATCCATCATCACGGAAAAAAGAAGCTATTTTTGTTTTTTTTAGCTTGAACGGATGATGTATTCCTGTGGGTTCCTTATTTTCAGAGAGGTTTAAACTATTATGCAGAACGGTTCCGCCACTTGCGGTCCAGGTAAAGCCAAAGTCACTCAGTATTTTCAACGTCTGTTCACTTATGCTGCCTTCAGATGGCCAGCATCCTTTGGGTTTGGCGCCAAAAAATCGCTTAAAGGTCTGGACACCTTTTTCAAGATGCCATAACACACGTTCTTCTCCGCCTGGATAATCATCCAATTCGGGCAAAGCCGCATCAGGCATTGCTTCATGTGTTGTATTCAAGTCCAGCAAGAGCGGCATGATAGGATGGGCATAAGGCGTTACCGATAGCTCAATTTGCCCTCTCCGCGCTAATACTTTATATCTGCGGATCACACTCGCGAGCAGCTCGCCTATAATTCTTATGATTTCAACCCTATCGTGCAGAGTATAGCCAGAAGCTTTTTCTATTAAGTATTTTACTCTGCTATCCGTTAATTTTACTGTTTCCCCCATCCATGCCAGATGATACCAGACCAAAATATCATGAATAAACTGAGCATTAACATAATATAACGAGCCGTAATGCTGTTCAAGCCACTCGGTCATTTCAACCAATTTCTTGAAAGCGGGATAGCGGTTGATTTGCCTGTCCCGGTTTGCTCGCATACAGTCTTTAACCAATTTCAGACGATCTTCCGGATCTTCAGGTATATCTGGGGCAACCAGAGCAGCCAGCAAAGGATCTTTGATTAAATGGCCATTATGCAAATAACTATTGACTTGGTTGGCATACTCTTCAATTTGTTCCAGTAAAATGGGTGCAAAATTGACTACCGCTTTAGCATCCGGTTCGGCTTCCAGGTGTGCAACCATGTCAACATAGTCTTTAATGACATGAAGATACGTCCAAGGCAACTTAAATTCGCCGGTTTGTAAATCCCTATACTCCGGCTGATGCATGTGCCAGCACAAAACCAATTTCAACTTTTTTTTGTCGGGCATATTTTTCTATTCTCGCTAATTAAAGCTTTCCGGAGGTTGGTTAAGATTGAAAAGTTTGTTTTAAATTCAAGCAGCTTGTAGCTGTTGACTACAGTTTTAAAGGATAAGTAGATTACTATGCTTTAAAATAGTCACACAACGGAAGATAAATATGGGCCGGGTTTAGTAAATTGTAACCCGGCAACTCTTTTGAAACGTTGGGGCATCCTATAGATAACCCAAACTGTTGTGTGCTTTATTGATTTATTAGAATTCCCATCTGCAATTGCGCGCAGTATATTCACCGGACATAGTGCAATCTTTGTCCCAGCATTTCAGGAGTAACCACCACGACACCACCGGCGCTGACATGAAATCTTTTTTCGTCTTCTTCTCTATTTTCGCCAATGATAGTACCTTCAGGGACATCACAGCCTTTTTCTATAATAGCTTTAGTAATACGGCAATGACGGGCAATATTGACTTGAGGCAAAACTATTGAATCTTGCACAGTTGTATATGAGTTAACACGGACATTTGAAAATAACAAGGAATGCCTTACTGTTGATCCGGAAATCACACAGCCTCCTGAAACCATGGAGTCAAGAGCTTGCCCACGCCTTTCATCATCATCAAAAACAAATTTGGCCGGCGGCGTTTGTTCCTGGTTTGTCCATATAGGCCAAGTATCATCATATAAATTCATCCCCGGGTTTACCCCGATTAATTCCATGTTAGCTGCCCAGTAAGCATCTATTGTACCTACATCACGCCAGTAACTTTGTTCACCACTTTGCAAGTCTAAAAATGGATAGGCATTGACTACGTATTTATCAATGACAGCTGGAATAATATCTTTACCAAAATCATTTGAAGAGCCTTTGGTGTCAGCATCTTTAAGCAGTTGTTCAAACAAAAAAGGAGCATTAAAGATATAAATGCCCATGGACGCTAAAGCGGTATCGGTTCTACCCGGCATAACAGGGGGATTTGCAGGTTTTTCAACAAAGGCTCTAACGCGCCGGTTGGAATCAATATCAATCACGCCAAAAGCCGTTGCTTCTTCAAGTGATACTTCCAAACAACCTACCGTTAAATCAGCATTTTTTTCAATATGGTCGGCAAGCATTGCGCCATAATCCATTTTATAAATGTGATCACCGGCAAGCACTAGGATGTGTTCGGGGTGGCGACTGCGAAGAATATCAATATTCTGAAAAATTGCGTCAGCCGTACCCTTGTACCAGGAATCTTCACTGTGTCTTTGTTGGGCAGGCATCAAGTCTACGTATTCACCAAACTCACCGCGCAAAAAGCCCCATCCTTGCTGAATATGGCGTATAAGAGAATCTGCCTTGTATTGCGTCAAAATGCCAATTTTGCGTATGCCGGAATTCACGCAATTTGATAACGGAAAATCAATAATGCGAAACTTGCCCCCGAAGGGCACAGCCGGCTTGGCGCGCCAATCAGTCATGTTCATCAACCGCGAACCTCGGCCACCAGCCAATATTAATGCGATTGTATTACGGGTTAAATGACCGACATTATGATCATGCTTTTGATTGCTTGACGCTGACATTTTTCATCTCCATGTTGATATAGATATTACAACGGTATGTTATTTTGGTAAGATTCACCAAACAATCATTCTACTACTACACCGAGGCCATTCAAAGTGAAAAAGCGTTCTAATAACACACTTGACTCTGATGCTACAAAAACCATCGTAGCAAAACCGGAAACAAACACGCCTGAGTCTGAATCTACAAAAATCAGCGCAGCAAAACCTGAAACAAACACGCCTGAGTCTGAATCTACAAAAATCAGCGCAGCAAAACCGGAAACAAACACGCCTGAGTCTGAATCTACTAAAATCAGCGCAGCAAAACCTGAAACAAACACGCCTGAGTCTGAATCTACTAAAATCATAAAAGAAAAAACAGTATCTAGCACACTTGATTCTAATTCCAATAAAAGCGTTAAACCGAAGACCGAAACAAAGATAGCGGCCGCTGAGGCAATAAAACCTCAAAAAGCAGAAGTTAAAGTGCTAGCCTCTGAACCTTCAAAAACCATCGTGACAAAAAAAGAAGAGAACAAACTTGATCCCGATTCTATAAAAATTATGGAAGCGAAACATCATGATCCTTTTTCAGTTTTGGGTCGTCATCCAAAGAACGGTAAAATCCAGATTAAAGTTTACCTGCCATATGCAGAAACGGTTCGCCTCAGCAATAATGGGCCTGTTCTTGGCCGCATAACCGGAACGGATTTTTTTGAATATTACGCCAGGGAAGGAGAGTTGCCGGAACACTATAAACTAAGCTGGGTAGATAAAAACGGTTACACCCATGAGAACTATGATCCATATGACTTTGGAACCCAATTACCTGCATTTGACCAACATTTATTCGGAGAAGGTAAGCACTGGCATATTTATCAAAAGCTGGGCGGTCATCTGCATAGTGTTGACGGTATTGATGGAGTTTTATTCACTGTTTGGGCTCCCAATGCCGGACGGGTTAGTGTAGTTGGCGATTTTAATCGCTGGGATGGCCGTTGCAACCCTATGCGTAGTCTCGGTGGCAGCGGTATTTGGGAAATATTCATGCCGGATTTAAAAGTCGGTTGCTT
>JBBQCU010000243.1:0-5927 GCA_038319065.1 Methylococcales bacterium | reverse complement strand
CTATACACAAGAACCCAAACTGATTGATGACAAATTGGTATGGGAACCGGTGCCCACTGAGTCTTTAGATAGCAATGTACTCGGCTCTATCGCCAAACCGTTTGCGACCGGCGGTGGCTTGCATGTGATGCACGGCAATTTGGGGCGCGGTATTTCCAAGTTGTCCGCTGTTTCGGTTGACCACCAAATCGTGCAAGCACCAGCAATCGTATTTGATGACCAAGAAGACATGCTGGCCGCGTTTAAGCGCGGTGAATTGGAAAAAGACTTTATCGCGGTTATCCGCTTTCAAGGGCCTCGTGCCAACGGTATGCCGGAACTGCATAAGCTCACGCCGCCGCTGGGCGTGTTGCAAGACAAAGGCTTTAAAGTCGCGCTGGTCACTGATGGGCGTATGTCGGGTGCATCGGGTAAAGTACCCTCGGTGATTCATTTATGTCCTGAATGTGAAATGGGCGGGCCGCTTGCCAAAGTCCATGATGGCGATATTATTTCGTTAAACTTACAGACGGGCGATTGTAATGTGCTAGTTGATGAGGCGGAATTTGCGGCGCGTGTACCCGTGGCCAATTCTGCTAAAAACCACCATTACGGCATGGGGCGCGAGATGTTTGGCGGCTTCCGTGTAGGCGCGTCTTCGGCGGAAACGGGCGCAAGCAATTTATTCCTTGTCGATTAATTTTAAAAACTGAGCGAAACCATGACTACAAACAACTGGAAAATCCAACCCAAAGAAGTTTTACACGCAGGCCCTGTCATGCCCGTCATGGTCATTCAACATCTGGATGATGCGGTGCCTTTGGCAAAAGCCCTTGTTGCAGGCGGCATCAAGGTATTGGAAATCACCTTACGCACGCCTATCGCACTGGATGCCATCAGGCTTATCAGCCGGGAAGTCAAGGATGCGATTGTCGGCGCAGGCACTATTACGTCACCTGAACAATTAAAAGCCGCTGAAGAAGCAGGCGCAGTTTTTGCCATTAGTCCCGGCCTGACACCCACATTGCTGGCTGCCGCTAAAACCGGGCATATTGCCTTGATTCCAGGCATATCAACCCTGTCAGAATTAATGATGGGCATGGAATACGGTCTGGATCATTTCAAATTTTTCCCGGCAGAAGCAGCAGGTGGTATACCGATGCTAAAATCCATTGCAGGTCCAATTCCATCGGCGACTTTTTGCCCGACCGGGGGAATTTCTCCTGAAAACTACAACGCCTATTTAAGCCTGAGCAATGTCGCCTGTGTGGGCGGTTCCTGGCTAGTCCCGGCAGATGTGGTAAAATCGAAAAACTGGGCCAAAGTAACTGATTTGGCAAAGCAAGCCATCGCGAATGTTACTCACGCCTGATTCGTCCAGCGTTGTGATAGTATAATGCCTTACCGTTTATAAAACAGAGAGAAAAAGCCATGACAAAATTACGCAGTCTTACCTTATCTGAAAACGACCAGCTTATATGTGAGTTACCTGTTTTATCCGGATCAACAGGGCCTGATGTCATCGATGTCCAGGAGCTGTATAAGCATACAGGCATGTTTACTTACGATCCTGGCTTTACGTCTACCGCCAGCTGCAAGTCAACCATCACCTACATTGATGGCGAAGCGGGTATATTACTTTACCGTGGTTACCCCATTGAACAATTGGCGGAAAAATGTACTTTTCTGGAAGTCTGCTATTTATTACTAAATGGTGAATTGCCCAACAACGCACAAATGCAGGAGTTCGAAGGCACTATCACTATGCACACAATGGTGCATGACCAGCTCAACAATTTTTTCAAAGGCTTTCGTCGAGATGCCCACCCAATGGCCATTATGGTTGCCGTAGTGGGCGCATTGTCATCGTTTTATCATGATGCTCTGGATATAAAATCTAAAAAGGATCGCGACATCAGCGCCGTCCGCCTGATTGCCAAAGTACCCACTATTGTAGCAATGTGTCATAAGTACAGCACGGGGTTGCCGTTTATGTACCCGCAAAACAAGCTTAGTTATGTGGAAAACTTTATGCGTATGATGCTGGCGACACCCTGCGACGATTTTGTACCTAACCCGGTACTGGTGCGCGCATTGGACAGAATTTTAATCCTTCATGCCGATCATGAACAAAACGCTTCAACCTCAACCGTCCGCCTGGCCGGTTCCAGTGGCGCTAACCCATATGCCTGCATTACCTCAGGGATTGCCTGTCTTTGGGGAGCAGCTCACGGTGGCGCTAACGAAGCCGTACTCAACATGCTAGTTGAAATTGGTGATGTTTCGCGTATCCCTGAATTTATTAAAAAGGCCAAAGACAAGAACGACCCGTTCAGACTTATGGGTTTTGGGCATCGGGTTTATAAAAACTATGATCCACGTGCCAAATTGATGCGTGCGACCTGCCACGAGGTAATAAATGAGCTGGATCTGCACGATCTTGAACTGTTTAAACTGGCATTGGAACTGGAACGCATTGCTCTTGAAGACGATTACTTCATCGAGAAAAAACTTTATCCGAATGTCGATTTTTACTCAGGCATTGTATTTCATGCATTAGGCATACCCACCAATATGTTTACCGCCATGTTCGCTATGGGCAGAACCGTAGGCTGGATTGCGAATTGGGATGAAATTATAGCAGATCCCGATCAAAAAATAGGCCGGCCCAGACAACTTTATACCGGCGTTACAAAACGCGATGTCCCTGCTCAGCACGGTACAGCGGTTTAAGGTTAAGGTTTGACCATGAAAATTATTTACTCTCTTGCCCTGCTATTATTGTCACCCGTCTGCTTTGCTGAAGTAATCTCCGGCAAAGTCTGTTTGAATATACCTGAACAAGGTGTCGAAACAGTTAAAATTGAACACAACTGCAAAAAAGGCGACATTATTCAGCTGAATAAACTGCACGTAGCCGATCTTTGTGATTTTAATTCAGCAATTTTCAATTATGATGGCAAAAACCAATTTGTCTGTGTTTATCTTGGGGAAAAACGCCCGCTTCGCGAAGGAACCAATGATTAGCGATCCATACCCTATCATGGCTGATTTTATCGATTACTCGGGACTTATCTGAAATCATACTTGAGCTTTTCAATCAGACAAGATAATATTGATTCAATACTACTTGGAGATTATAAGAATGAAAACAACAAAAAAGCTTTTGTCCAAATCAGTCATCACCAGTTTAGCCGCCCTTCTCTTGCCTTTAAGCGCACAGGCAACTTCCGATGATGCCCAAAAAATGCATAAACTGTATGAAGAAAATTGCGCCAGTTGCCATGGCTCGGACCATGGCGGTTTTATTGCTCCCGGGTTAAATTCAGAAACCCTGAAAGGCCGTAGCCCCACAGCTTTACGCACTATCATCATGGCCGGCAGTTTTGACACGTTAATGCCCCCATTTTATGGCCGCTTAACGGATGATGAAATTCGCGGCCTGGTTAAACATTTACAAACCACTCCTAAACTCGCCAACCCGGCCTGGACGATTGATGATATCAAAGCCTCAATAAAAGTCTATGTTAAAGATGAAAGTACGCTGCCGGCCAAGCCTACCTATGAAATCGACAACATGGATAATGTAATCGGTGTCGCTGCACGGGGTAAATATGGGCGCGGTTCAGGTTCAAAAGCGGTGTTCATCAACAGCGTTACCCATAAACAAATCGGTGAAATCCCGACTGGTGCAGCGGCGCACATCATTGACTATAACCCCGTCAATCCGCGCTGGGCTTATGTCAAAAATGATACCGCCGAAATATTTAAAGTCGATCTGTACTCCATGCAAGTAGTGCGTAGCGTTAAAACCGGGTTCAACGGACCGGGCCTGGGTGTTTCCCGTGACGGTAAATATATCATGGCGGGTTCCTATGTACCCCACAATGCCGTCATTCTTGACGCCAATACACTGGAACCTTTAAAAACCTTTGAACTGGAAGGCATCGATCCGGACGGCAAGATGGTTACTTCCGATTCCGGTATGGTCATCGGTACGCCGTTCGCCGATATTTTTGCCATTGCCCTGGAAAATGCCGGCCAAGTCTGGGTGGTCGATTTAAAAGAAGGATTTCCTGTCACTAAAATCGAAAATGTCGGACGCCATTTACATGATGCCTTTTTGACACATGGCGGCAGCAAGTTGATGGTTGCCTCTTATGACGACAGCATCGTCACTGCGATTGATTTAAAAGACCGCAAAATCATCAAAAAACTGGAGGCCGGATGCGTACCACATGTTGGCGGCGGCGCGGCGGTTGAAGTGGACGGACGCACCTTAGGGTTCGGCACCAACTTTGGCGATTGCGACAAAATGGTCGTCAGCGTCTGGGATCTGGACAAAATGGAAGTGGTTAAACAAATTCCCGTCTCTGGCGGCACTGAGTCGCCTGCTGCTCATGCCAATGCGCCTAATGTCGCTGTGGATATTATCTCCAAAGACAAACGTGCTCGCACCGTTCAGCTGATCGACAAGAAAACCCTGGAAGTGATCAAAACCCTGGATGTAGGCGGACATGCCTATTTCCCTGAATACAGCGCCGATGGTAAATTTCTGTATGTCAGCGCAGGCTACAGCGGTGATGAAGTGGTCGTTTATGATTCGACATCCTTGCAAAAAGTGGCTTCCATTGCCATGGAAAGCCCGGCGGGTATTTTCTCTCACGGCAGGGTTAAATACATGACACGCGGCCTTTCACCTGACGAGTTTGAGGACGCCATCAAAGGGAAAGGGGCAAAATAATGAGAATCCTTACACTTATAGGCGCATTAACGCTGACCCTATTGTCGGCCCATAGCGTTGATGCTGCGAGTATTTATGCAGGCCAAGCCAGAGCAGCGGCTGTGTGTTCGCAATGCCACGGTATCAAGAATCCTTCAGCCGATGCGCCGTTTCCGCCGTTGGCAGGACGGGATGTCGCCTACCTGAAAACAGCACTCGAACAATACCGAGATAAAACCCGACAATCCGACATTATGAATGCAATTGCCGGCTCCTTGACCGACAATGATATTAGCAATGTCGCGGCTTATTATGCGGGATTAAAACCATAATCCCATCGTAAATTGAAAAATCATTTCACCACGAAGTTCACGAAGAACACGAAGAAAAATCAGTAAGTTGAGATTGAGCAAGGTGATGTAAATTCTCACTTGTAGGATAAGCATAAAAAGCCCGGCAACTCCTTAAAAACTTCGTGCTCTTCGTGTCTTCGTGGTAAAAAAATAAATTTAAACCGACTATGAAAAAAGGGCTGCTTTTACTGTGCGTCACCATCAACTGCTTGGCAGCGGAACCTCCGCCAGAGCGGCAAGTTACACTTCGCAACCTACTCAAAAATGATTGTGGCGCCTGTCATGGCTTAACCTTACAAGGCGGTATGGGGCCTGCGCTATTGCCTGAAAGCCTGTCCGGAAAACCGGATGAGTTTTTGGTTTCAACGATTCTTAACGGGCGCAAAGGCACTGCCATGCCGCCATGGCAAACGTTTATGAATAAAGATGAGGCTTTGTGGTTGGTTGGAGTTTTACGTAAAGTTAAATAAAAAATAAAGGAACATCAGGTGATATTAAAACACCGAGAAGTTGTGATAGTAGAAGGAGCGCCTTTTACAAATGATCAGCTAAATCGAGAGGAAAGCGCAGAAACATTAACTGAACTTATTACTTCTGCCAACGACCCCCTCGTTATATGTATTGATGCACCTTGGGGGCAAGGCAAGACAACCTTCTTGAAGATGTGGGAGCAACACCTCAAAAACAGTCATATCCCCACGATTTACTTCAATGCTTGGGAAAATGATTTTACTGATGACGCGTTAGTTTCTTTGATAGGTGAAATAAGTTCTGCTATTGACGATGTTTCTAAAAACGGCAATCAAAGCAAAGCGCATGAATATTTAGAAAAAGCCAAAAATATTGGTGTAGGATTGCTTAAAAGAAGTATT
>JBBQCU010000242.1:0-5927 GCA_038319065.1 Methylococcales bacterium | reverse complement strand
CAACGACCTCACCGAACGCAATTTGTACTGGCTGAAAACGTTGCTAAAATACTGTTTGCCGCCAGCCAAGGTTCTGGAGCTGGGTTGCTCGCATGGTAGCTTCGTAGCCCTGTTGCGACAAGCCGGATACGATGCCACTGGCGCTGAAATGAGTTCCTGGGTCGTTGAATTCGGCCAGAAAACATTTGGCGTACCGATTGCCCTTGGCCCGGTCGAATCCCTCGATATCCCCCTCGGCAGTCTCGATATCATCGTCTTGATGGACGTCCTTGAACACCTGCCCGACCCCGTCTCAACGATGGCTCATTGCCTAAAACTGTTGAAACCGGACGGCCTGCTGCTGCTCCAGACACCGCAATTCAAGGAGGAGATGAATTACACGACATTAGTGGAAACCAACGCTCGTTTCCTGGAAATGCTGATTCCTGGAGAGCACATTTATCTCTTCAGCGTTCATTCGGTCACCCGCCTGTTCCAGCAAACAGGCGCCGAACACATCCAGTTTGAACCCGCGATTTTCGGCCACTACGATATGTTTTTTGCGGTTAAACGGGTACCGATTCAGATCAACACACCTGAACAGGCTGAGTCGGCTCTACTGTCTAAGCCAAACGGGCGGCTTACTTTGGCTTTGCTGGAATTGCGCGAACGCGAGCTGAAGCTAACGCAGCAATGTCAAGAATCATGGGCATATATCCAGACGCTCATAAGGAATCAACAAGAGTTGCAGGCTGATTTGAAGACTTTGTTCGCTCGCTCTGGCTTTCATTGGTTGACTAGCTTCTCAAGGTGGCCGGAACTAGACAAATTAAAAGATCAGGTTGAGATACCCGATGAATAAAAAGCTCAGGACAATCGCGGTGGATTTAACCCCCGTGCTCCCCGGCGGGGAGAACGGGGGTGCCAAGATTTTTGTCCTCGAATTACTGCGTCGCCTGGCTGAGATGGCGCCCAAAACTCATTTTATACTGCTCACGCAAGCAGCTTCGCACGAAGAGTTGGCAGTATTGGATCGGCCCAACATGCGGCGCCTGATGGTTTTGGAGCCCGCGTTAACAAATTCCGTACCCCCACTTTCAATGAGTCTTGCCTCGCGCATTCTGCTGCACTTGCCAGGCAGGCTGCGCAACATTTTTAGCCGTTTGGGCTATAAATTGAAGACGAGACTGAAGCTTACCGGCGCCAAAGCACTGTTGCATGAGATGAGTGTTGATCTGCTCTTTTGTCCCTTTACCGCGCCGACTTATTTTGAATTGGGTATTCCAACAGTCTGCACGATTTACGATCTACAATACAAAACCTATCCAAAGTTTTTTTCAGAAGAAGATGTCGCTCAACGTGACCGTACTTTTATCGAAGCTTGCCGCAAAGCAACGTTGCTTGCCGCCATTTCCGACTACTCACGAGACTCCGCCATTGCTCATGGCAGTCTAGATCCAGCATACATACGCACTATCCACCTGCGCATGGCGCAACGTATCGTACCCGGAAACGAGTATGACAGGGCCATATTGGATCATCTTAAACTTGCACACCAGCGATACCTGATTTATCCCGCTAACTTCTGGAGGCACAAGAATCACGAAATGCTCCTCACTGCCTTCGGTATGGCATGTCATGAAGGATTGGCTGCGGATATCAAGCTGGTTTGCACCGGTGCACCAGGGGAGCGCCAGGAATGGATTATGAAAGCGGCACGCTCAATGAATCTGGGTGACCGCATAATTTTTCCTGGATATATACCCAACACCGAGTTGGCTACTCTGGTGACAAATAGCGCAGGTGTGGTGTTCCCTTCGCTTTACGAGGGCTTTGGTATGCCAGTCATTGAGGCCATGGCTACAGGCGTTCCGGTGGCATGCAGCAATAGGACATCTCTTCCCGAAGTGGCTGCCGATGCGGCAATCCTTTTTGACCCGCGCGTTCCAACTCAAATTGTCCAAGCCATGATTTCCCTGGTTGAGAATACAGAGCTGCGTGTGCGGCTCATTGGAACTGGACTGCAGCGAGCTATTGAGTTCTCTGATTCCAAGCGAATGGCTAGGGAATATTGGGAACTCTTCCAAATCGCACTTGCAAACGAAAACCATGAGAATCGGCAGATCACTCTCTATGCTGATGACTGAACCGGACACTGTCTTAATATACAAGTGGTCGCATCGTTCGCTCCGATAGCGAATATTTCAAATAATTTCCCTAGAACGATTCCTCATGAAAATCAGCATCGTCACACCTTCCTATAATCAGGGACAGTTCATCGAACGTACGCTGCAAAGCGTTGCCAGCCAGACTGTGTCCGGCTCAGAAATCGAGCACGTAGTCTTCGATGGCGGTAGTACCGACAACACCGTTGAAATACTCAAAGGTTTCAACCCGCCTGTGCGTTGGGTATCAAAAAAAGACCAGGGACAAAGCGATGCTGTCAACCAAGGTATCTGCGCCACCGATGGCGAGATTATCGGTTGGCTGAACTCTGACGATGTTTATTATCCTGGTGCCATTGCCTGCGTGATAGCCTGCTTCAAAGCCAACCCGGAAGTAGACGTGGTTTATGGGATGGCCGATCATATTGATATAAACGGACATGCGTTTGAATCATACCCCACTGAACCTTGGGATTTTGAGCGACTAAAAGAAACCTGCTTTATCTGCCAACCCGCCTTGTTCTTCAGGCGAAAAGTTGTGGAAAATTATGGGTTGCTTGACGAATCACTGAACTACTGCATGGACTATGAGTATTGGTTGCGGCTTGGCAGGAACGGTGTACGTTTTGATTATCTTGAAGAGAAGCTTGCCGGCTCCAGGCTGTATGCTGACAACAAAACTTTGGGAGCTCGGGTAAAAGTGCATAAGGAAATTAATGATATGTTCAAAAAGCAGTTTAGCAGGGTTCCGGATCGATGGTTGTTTAATTATGCACATGTTGTGGTGAGTGATCGTTTGGGTACTTCTATTCGTTCATTAAATAAAATAACGCTTGAATTGGGAATAAGAAGTTTTCTGGCGGCATTGCACTGGAATAGATGTGTTTCAAGAAACATGGCCCGCCACATATTCGAGTCGTTTTGGGAGGTTTTTATTAATAAAAGCAAAGCTTCAAAAAGGTTAGCGAAATGATGAATAAGATCGTCAACAAACACATTGCAAGCAGAGAAATATTTTGTTCAACTTGCCTAGGTTTGGATCAATGAATATTCTTATGTATGCTTATGCATGGAGATGTCAACATCATAATCCAGACCAATGCATTTCCCATCAACTTAATTAAGACAAAATTGCCGAGGAGGCTTAATTTATGCACATCGGCTTTGATATTTCCCAAACCGGTTCCAGAAAAGCAGGCTGCGGCTATTTTGCTCACGCATTGATAAAGGCTATGCTTGAACTTGCGCCGGAGCATCGCTATTTGCTCTTCCCCAGTTTTGGAGAGTATTATTTTGATTCAGAGATGCCTATAAACTATTATGGTCAGGACGTACATTACGGGCCAAGGCATCTCTCGCTAGAAAGTGCGCGTGAATTCTGGATGGGGTCTAATCTGGAAGCTTCGCTGGGAATGCCGGATATTGTGCAAGCGAACAACTTCTGGTGCCCTGTACAATTGACTTCAAGTCGTGTGATTTATACTTTCTACGATATGGGCTTTACGGTCGAACCCGATTGGGCAACCGAGTCGAATCGGGTGGACTGTTTTGACGGGGCATTCCGATCCTCGGTAGCGGCGGACTGGGTGGTTGCCATTTCAGAGGCTTCACGGGAACATTATTTGAGTGTATTTCCCCATTTTCCCGAGGAACGCATCCGAGTGATTTACCCGTGTTCACGCTTTTCAGATTCTTCTGCTGAGGGTCTGCGGCCAAAGGCGCTAGATGACATGCCAATTGGGGGCTATTGGTTGAACGTTGGCACCATTGAGCCCAGGAAAAACCTGCGCCGTCTCGCTGAAGCCTATGCCCGTTATCTGGCTCTGGGTGGGGTGCCCATGCCGCTGGTATTGGCGGGTGGCAAAGGCTGGCGGATGAGGGATTTTGAGAAGCATTTGAGTGAGTTGGGAATTGACTCTCAAATCGTGATGACCGGCTACGTGTCGGATGATGAATTGATTTGGCTTTACCGGAATTGCTACGCCAATCTCTACCCTTCGCTATTCGAAGGGTTCGGGTTACCTGTTCTGGAAGGGATGCAGTTCGGAGCACCGACATTGACTTCGAACTCCACTTCGATGCCTGAAGTGGCCGGAGATGCGGCTATACTCCTTGCCCCGGAGGATACCGAAGGTTGGGCACAAGCGATGCTGCGGCTGGCGGGGAACAGGTTGGAAAGAGATCAATTAAGCGAAGCTGCGCTACGGCAAGCCGGACGGTTTAACTGGAAGCATAGTGCAACTGCTTTGCTGGAACTTTACGAAGAGGCAATGGCTGCTCCAAAACGGCAGGCAGGCACATGAAAAGAGAATTGATTACGGGTATTACCGGTCATACCTGGCTGAATTGTTGCTGGAACGAGGGTATGAGGTGGTTGGCTTAGCTGGACCCGAAAGTCGCTTTAGCCAAAATAATGCGAGTCATCTGAGAGATAGGGTACATGTGTTTTTTGACGATATGGCGGAAGGGTTGACAATCATTATGTAGCAATTGAGCTCTACGCGCACCATATGGTGCGGATTTACAGAGAGAGCTATAGTGTGTTTAACTCCATGTTCAAACACCAAAGCGGGCGCCGATGGCTACTTTTGTTACTCGAAAAATTGTCTGTGGTTCGACGCTTTTGAGGCTGACCGGGTCTGCCCGTATTGAGGTAATTCATCCTCAGCAGGCAGAGATTGGGAAGTTGAAGACGCTTAGGGGTTGGCGAAGTTTTCGTTTGATAAGCCAAGAACTACCCACTGCATATAAAAAATTGAAAATACCTTTATTTATATTATGCAAATAAAATTCATTGGTCATTCATTTCATCAAAAAACGAAATCGTCATCATTCTTTATTGAGGTTCTACAAAAAATCGGAACTGTCAGTTTTTCATGGGACGAGAGCTGGAAGCCCGGTGGAGCAAGCATCGATCTGTCGGATGCTGACAACTATGACCTGGTGGTTGTATGGCAGATAGAGAGAGTCGGAATGCAAGCAGCAAAGCTCGGCCTACGGAATCTCGTCATTATTCCAATGTATGATAGCGCAAAAAATCTATATCCAGACCAATGGAGATCGCTTAGCTCAGCTAAAGTTATGTGTTTTAGTAGTTACCTTCACGAACGAATTCAGTGCTACGGGCATAGATATAGCTCTTATTTTCAATATTACCTCAATCCTCAATTGTTACCGGAGATTACCGATTTCTCCAGTCGACGTGGCTTTCTATGGCAACGGTGTAAAGAGCCTTCTTGGTATGAAATTGCAAAACTATTAGGTACATGCCAACTGGACTCGTTTAGCCTACATTGTGTGTTAGATCCTGGAGAGGGTGATGCTGTGCTGCCCTCACAGGAGGAACAGAAATTCCATAATATCCATGTTTCCAGATGGTTTGAAAGACAAGACGACCTGTATGATTTACTTGCTCTGTCAAATTTGTATTTTGCTCCTCGCTTAGACGAGGGCATTGGGATGTCATTCATTGAAGCGCTATCGATGGGGATGCCGGTTGTTGCCAATGATGCGCCAACGATGAATGAGTACATCGTTGATGGAATTAATGGATTTCTTTACCGATCCGGCAAGCTTTCTTCGTTGAAGCTGGGTAATTTGGATGATCATAAAACTATGGGGCGCCATGCTCGCGAAATAGCTTTCTCTGGCTATGAACGCTGGATGAGTGATCAAGAAAGGCTTTACGATTTTTTAACGCAACCAACGACTTCAATTGACTCATCCAGGCTCTATTTCGCAGTTCCCCCGAAAGCATTGGCATTCAACAGTAGTGTAGCGTTA
>JBBQCU010000241.1:0-5961 GCA_038319065.1 Methylococcales bacterium | reverse complement strand
GCTATTTTTGCGAAAGCTTTTATGGGCATCCCTGCCCAACAAGCGGCAAAAACTACGCGATCGCTAATGCCTACGGCTGCCCCAGCCGTCCTGGTCACTCGATCGCTACCCAACAAGGGGTAGCTCACATGCTCTCCAATGACTCGACGCGATGTCGGAAAGCCTGCATTTTCACTACGCAAACAGCGCTTCGTGAAAACACATGCACTATCGCTTCTGGGGACTACTCGACTCCTGTCTCGCAGCGGAAGGGAGTTGCCTTAAAACCGCCAGATTTAATAAATGACATGAGCTAAACGCTCTACATAACCCAATTTTCCTCGTCAAGTTTAGGCTGATTTTTATTGGCAAGGATATGTTCAACTGCGGTTTTTAGGTCGGCATCCATATACGCAAAGCTGGCGTTGGATATTTATTTTGAACAGTAATAACGTTAAGATAGGTTCAAATTATATGCCATACAATCGGTTTTAGATACCGCACCAGAGAACGATTTTCGGTGCCAGTCGTTTGCGCAGTTCGCAATACCGTTATCTCTGTGATCGTATTCACTGTCGTCATCCATTTGACGTTCGTTTAAATAGCGTTAATGCTAAGGTCTCACTAAGGGTTGACGATATCAAACCAAACATCTAAATATTGAGCAGCAGCGGCCTAGAGCGGCAAGTCGCACAGTAAAAAAGCCTAGTTTATGGGTAAGGTTTATGGCGAGGTTTTATCGCAAAGCGTGACTATTTTCAGAGCATAAAAAACCCTCGATCGGAAAATTCCGAGCGAGGGTCAATTTGTTATGTTCTTTTGATGGCGGAGTGCTAGCGCAAATCCGCCCAACCACTTTATCCGTCTTACGCCCTTGGAAGTTGAATTCACAGTTTGCCCAGTTATTTACACCCCTTTTTACAGACATTCCTATCTATATCAATCCTCTCGTTATCTCTTTCAACTCCCTTCTTGCACTCATCGTATACAGAACCCGAAGCCGTTCCGCAAATTTGAGACACATATTCCTTTGGATTATTAGTTTCGCACAATGATTCGCAGATCCAAGTCTGAGTTGTTTGTTCCTTGGTATTTTCATATAAAGTCGAGTTGCCGCTGGCGCTGACGACAAACGATCCTGCGTCGCTCCAAGGGCCGTAGCCGGCCTCATTCCAGGTTTGAATCCACCATTTGTAAACTCCTGCTGTTAATGCCGCCGGAGAGGCTACACCGCAGATTCCATTAGCACTATTACACACTTGTCCGACTTTATACCATTTCTGGATAATTGCCTGATCGCTGGAGTTGTTAACCCAAAGGTAATACCAAGTAGCTTGAGGAGTCGCCTTCCAAAGATAGGCCGGTGTCGTACTGACGTACATTCTACTGATCGGTACTCCCAACGTAGTCTTCCACGGCACGGATACGGCAAAGGATACCGGGTCGCTCCACGGGCCGTAGCCGGCGTCGTTCCAGGTTTGAAGCCACCATTTGTAAATCCCTGGTTTCAAAGCTGTCGGTTCAATTACCCCGCAGATTCCATAGGCGCTGGAACATACCTGCTCTTCGGCTTTATACCATTTCTTGACGACTGTCTTGCCGCTCGCATCATTTACCTTTAAACAATACCATATAGCGCTAGGAACCTCGAGCCATAGATAGACAGGTTTTGTGTCGGTAGTCGTATTGGCCGGTATGCCAGGAACTGCTATCCACGGCACGGATACGGCAAACGATCCTGCCTTACTCCACGGGCCGTAGCCCGTGTCGTTCCAAGTCTGAATCCACCATTTGTAAATTCCTGGCTTCAGATCTGTCGTAGCAATTAGTCCGCAGTATCCATAATTGTTGTAGCAAACTGAATTTCCATCATACCATTTCTTGACAATTACCTTGCCGCTTGCATCATTTACCCATAAATAATACCACGTAGCGCTAGGAACCATGAGCCATATGTAGGCTGGCTTTGTTTCTGTAGTCACATTTATCGGTACGCTCAGCGTTGCTTTTGCCGGTATTCCAGCTCCGAGTGTAGCTGAGCAGTGAGCAATTATGGCGAGAAACACTAATAAATGGATTGTCATTATTCTATAATTCATTACGGCTTCCTGTTCAGTATGGTGTTGGTGCAAAAATAAAGTCATGACCGTATTTCCCCTTGCCGTGCCAAACTCAAGACCCAGCGCTCCCAAGCGGGAGGCGTTGTTGAATAAATCAAAATTTGACCAAAGCTCCCATTTTTTAACGTTCTTTTATATTTGCAGTCCGTAACAGCTACTTGGCTTAGTAAAAGTAAATCGTCTGCATGATGGCTTCGACTGCGCTACGGGTCTAGAACGGCTCTTCCAGGGCCAATAATTGCTCGATCTTGTTTGGACTCGATTGATTCTAAAAATATGGTTAATGCACGCCGATTTTGTAGATTATTTTTCATGACACACTTCTTACGGATTGTTGATTGTTATTTTTTCTTGATATATTGAAATAACCCACTCAAGCATCCTGATACAAATCCGCTTTGTGCCAAATAAAAAAAGCCGGGCTACCTCTATGGCCATAACGATGGTTACTTTCGGTAGTCCGGCTTTCCGTTTGTATGGGATCCGCGACTTTCTGCCCCTACTTTACAATAGGTTTGGCGTTGTTTTCATTAGATTAATTAGATCACAAAATAGATTAAATATCAACTGAGTATATCAGTAGGTAATTAATTAATAATTATAATAATGATCTATTCTAACTTTTTAAATGATTGCTTTTGGCCGGTGGTGCCAGTTAGTTCCCTAAAATCGACTGTCAGCTTTCCGTGAGTATGCTGCCAGTCGAAAATCTGGACTGAATGACTTTTATGGGTCGATGGACTAAACCGCTCTGCGGCAGGGGACGCTGAGATTCGAAGCCTGCCGGTGATTGAAAGCGTGTAATTGTTCCCTATGTTAAAAAATGAGGCAATCCGCCTTATTTCCTAACAGGAGCAGTGTCATGACTTCATCAACTCAAAACATCACTCCGTTGCGCCAACGCATGCTCGACGACATGCGGATGCGCAAACTATCCCCCAAAACCCAGGCCAGTTATATCCGTGTTGTCAAGCGATTCGCTGGTTTCCTGGGGCGATCGCCAGATACGGCCAGCGTCGAAGATTTACGCAGTTATCAGTTGTATTTGGTTGATCACGGTATTTCGCCGATTTCATTGAATACGACCCTCACCGGACTCAAGTTTCTCTTTGCAACGACGCTAGGAGCCTGTCCGAGAAAACTATTATAAAAGTTAAATCACCCCCGGCAAAGCCGCTTACAAGTGTAGGTTTTTTCACCCTCCGCTTTCCATCGCGCAAGTCGTGCGGAATATTTCGTCGTTCACCGATAATCTTGGCCATGCTTCCGGTCGCCCAGGTTTGATAGGAAGAAGCTGGTGATTAAGCAATGCAGCTATGATCAAAGACCAACCGTGCTGGAAAATACCGACCATCCGCCATCGTTTTCCTCTCCTGTCGTGCGCGTCGCGGATGTCGGTGCGTTTCCCGAACAGTGCTTCGGCTTCATCGAAAAACAATATCCAGTTTTTATTTTCAGTCTTGTCGAACAGCCTGGACAGGTTTTTTTCCGTTTCGCCAATGTATTTGGAAACCACACGGGACAGGTCGATACTGTACACATCTTTGCCGGTTTGTTTTCCGAGCAAGGTAGCGGTCAGCGTCTTGCCCGTGCCTAGTGGCCCGAAGAATAAAGCGCGGTAACCGGGTTTGATTTTTTTCTTCATGCCCCAGTCATGAAGCAGCAGGTCGTTGTATTTGATCCAGTTCTCGATTTCCTGGATTTGGCGCAGGGTGTTGGGATTCAACACCAAATCGTCCCAGCTCATTTCGGTTTCGATATATTCCGCCGGAAAATCGATGCTGAAGCGCGGCTTGCTGACGGTGCCGACGGTGAGCTGTTCGATGATTTCGGAATCGAGAATCAAGCGGCCACTCATAAGCGGTTCGCCTTCGCGTACAGGTTCCAGCCACAGGATGTTTTGTTGGGCAAACCAGTGTTCGCTGCTTAAAATGTGTTGTACGGCCAGATGTTTTTCCAGATTATCGCCTGCCAGAATAAACTGTGCTGTTTCGCCGGTCGGCAGAAGGCCGCGGTGGATTGCGGATTTAACCCCGCCGAATTCCGGAAAGTCGCCGTCTTCCGGGAAGTGTTCGGCAATAATTTTTGCGAAAAAACCAGGTTGCAGATGCGGCGTCAGGGCCAGAATCAATACGGTAAATTCTTCAAAACAGGGATTATGCTGTTCGATAAATTTGGCAACCCAGGAATTTTCGCTATAAAAACTCAGCGGACTGATTTCAAAGTCTTCGGCTTGCTTGAAGTGTATTTGCAGGCAGCCGCTAATAATGCTTTTAAGCCAGCCCAAAGCTTGTTCCAGATTAATCGCGTTCTCGGTCACCATTGTTCAACTCCTGTCTTGTTTTCGAATTGCCTAATGGCCTCTCTCACGGTGGCGTAATACACGCCGAAATGATCGGCGATGGACTGTACGTATAGTCGCCTGAAAGATAAGGCATGGTTACTCATTGGCATCGCCGGCCATGCTCGCCCTCACCGAATTCAGCACCACATAACGATTAAGATGGCGCATGCCCGTGGAAAGATTGCCCTCTGGCGTTTCCACCACGATAGGTTAGTGGTTGGTCATCTCGCAATAGGCGTAACAGCCCCCCGGAAACGTTCGCAAACCACCCCGAAAAGGTCAAGCCAGGCCTCGCGGATCGTTTCACAGAGATAAATATCTTCCAGGCGGTCGCCGCGCGAAGTCACATGATACAGTCCACCCGAAAGTTCGATGCGTAAAGGTCTTGCCATGTGGGTATTTTTAAATGCTTAAGACAATGAATGCATGACCTGACACCTTCTTTATGTAGCTATCCTGAACGTCTAGGTGAATGAATACAAGACCTGCTCCAATCTCTCTACCTGGCTTGCGGTTCATGCGGCAAAGGTTAAAAGAGGTCTCAAGGTAAAATGCCTGCCTGATCAAAAGGATTAATTAAATGGCTATCAACTTAAAGCGGGACAAAATTAGAGCTAGACTGCCGTATTTTAGTATCATGAGTTAATGACTAAAAAAACAATACGACACAGAAAATACGAGCAGCTAACTTAGCGATTATCGTTGAAATAGGCCGAGGTGGCAAAAAAAGTGTTCGCAAACTTGCTGACCTTATTAACGGCGCAAAAAGCAGTGTGCATCGCCACCTTCGTGCGCAAAAGCTACGCAACCGGCATCCTGAATCGTCTTTTTGGGAGACCGAAGCAGGCAATTCATGGTTGAGATTGCTGGTCTTTGCGGCCTTATACCTATTTGGATTGGAATGCGGTGTGGGTGCCAGGAAGTTGTCGCGGTTTTTCAAATTGATCCGGATTCATCATCATGTTGGCGTGTCGGAGGCGGCCTTGCGTACCCGGATGCAACAAATGGAACTGTTATTGCCGCAGTTTCAGGAGGTCTGTGAACAGCAGGTCAACAAACAGAAGCGTAAAGCGGTTGTCGCGATGGATGAAACGTTTTTCGGCGACTTTTTGATTTTGGTGTTAATGGACTTAAGCTCCGGCTACTTACTCCTGGAGGACATCAGTGATGATCGGCGGTTTGAGACCTGGCATGCGAAAACGAGTCCACGTTTAGAGGCGCTGGGAATTGAGGTCAGTCACGCCATCAGCGACCGCGCCAAGGCCCTGATCAAGCTAGCGGTAACGGGGTTTGAATGCGATTCTGGTGCAGATCTTTTCCATGCCCAACAAGACCTGAGCCGCTGGCTGGGTCCAAAGCTTGCAAGACGCACATCAATGGTTGAAAAACAACTCATTGTGGCGCAAACCGCCCAGGAAAAGGCGGCTGAAACGGCAACAGAGGCTGAACTACAAAACCTTAAAGACCAGTCCCATAATGCCGGAAAGGATTACGACCAAGCCAGGCAAGTTCAGGCGA
>JBBQCU010000240.1:0-5963 GCA_038319065.1 Methylococcales bacterium | reverse complement strand
TTCCCAGGCGGCACCGGCAATGTGATGTCGGTCGAGCTCGGAATCCCTGGCGACCTGTTGGAAGCCTGCGAGCTTGTTACCGGCAACACTTGCGTGGTACGCGCGATTGATGTGGGGGACATCGGCGACCGCGTTTTTTTGACTCGCATCAGTATGGGCCAGGAAGCCGACATCGTCGAGCAGACAAGCCGCGAGCTGAAGAATAAGTTCGGCGTGATTGCCTATGCTTTGAGTGCCGTGCGCCAGATCACAGACGCTAAACCTTCCCGCTATAGTCTGACGATTGACGGTGAAGCAATTGAGGCAGAGGGTTTTACCTGCATGGTAATCAACTCCGCAATCTTCTCGCCCAATTCAGGTCTGCCCGGCAATTCAGTCATCCGGTTGTTGCCGACCACCAGTATCACCGATGGCCTGCTGGATGTGCTCGTAGTCCCTCAGACCCATATCGGCTTCGTGGCGTCTTTAGCGACCGATGCTGTTGTTGGCTCGAACTTGGCCGAGTCATTACTACACTGGTCCGGCCGAGAAGTCAGCGTGGTGGCCGATCCGGGCCAATCCACCCAAATCGATGGCGACTTAATCGACTATAAGTCGATTACGGCGCGAGTTCGGCCCGGGGCTCTGCGGGTGATCGTGCCGGCCAGTGTCGTGCCACCAGCAGACGCGACGCCTTGACGGTGACACAGCGCAACTGACTTTCCTCAACCAATAAATCTTTCGTCCACAAATATTCCTCCTGACGATCGGTAGGCAGCCGGATTAGAAAACCCTCCGGTTTCGCCTCCACGAAGAAAACTTGCTCAATTACCAAATGACGCCGTCTGGTAGTTGAGCAAGTTTTAAGTTTTGTGATTAACTACAATGCCCCAGGCAAAGGCCTGCTAGAAATCCATTTATTCGATATGAACGGTCATGCCGGGCCTACCCTGGCTTATGGACGAGAGTTCAATAGCATAGCCATGTCACAATCTGGGCAATATCTTACATATGTGCCGGAATATGGTGAGCAGCTTAATCTGACCGATTTGAATACTGGCTTGACCATCAGCGTCTACAAAGGCAGTACGCAGTGGGTCATTTCGTGGGCAGGCTGGGTAAAGTAATCCATTTCGGAATAAACTTGAATGCATGGAAACTGACCACATATTAAGCGAGCGGGAAAAACAGGTTGTTGAGTGCTTACAGTAAGGCAAGAGCAATAGACCTCTTGTGAAAGTCATAAGGGTGCCATAATGGGCACATGAGATATGAGACAGTTCGAACACTAAAAGATGAAGATTTGATAAGGTCGACTGGTGTCCGGCGTGGCACTTTCGAAAAGATGCTGGAAGTGGTTCAAGCAGGATCGCGTGATTTTGGCAGGCCAGCAGCATTGAGTCGAGCAGACCAGTTACTGATGACTTTGATGTACTGGCGTGAATATTGGACTGAATTTCACGTCGGTTTGGTTTACGATTTTAGTGAAGCAACGGTCTGTCGAACGATCAAGAAAGTTGAAGATGTGCTTATAAAATCAAAGCAATTTCATCTTCCTGGTAAAAAATCATGCAACCCAGCGAGACAATGTTAGAAATCGTGCTGGCGGATGTGACTGATCAGCCCATTGAGCGCCTAAAAAAAAGGCAAGGCAGGCATTAGGGTGGCAAAAAGAAGCGACACACCCAAAAAGCGCAGTTGATCGTCAATCTTGAGACACAACAAATTCTGGCAACGGACTTTTGTAATGGCAGCAACATGATTTCAAAGTTGTTTATAGATAGCCGTTGCACCATTTACAAAAAACTTGTGTTATGGACTGACCAAAATTTATCCGAACAGCCAAACACCAACCAAGAAAGTCAAACTTCATTCTTTGTGCGATGAACAGAAAGCCAGCAACCGAGCTCTTTCGCGGAAACGCATTCCCGTTGAAAACGCGATCCGCAGGTTGAAAATATTCCGTACTTTGAGCGAGCGTTATCGAAGTCGACGTAAACGCTTTTGGCTGCGCTTCAACTTGATTGCGGCCATCTGCAACATGGAACTCAAAACCGCTGGTTAGCTAACTTTTGCAAGAGATCTAATATGTTCTTATAGTTTTGGGGCTTCGATGCTAATACTTGGGTCGTATTCGATGGTCCGCTCGATGTGCGATTTACTGCCGCTAAATACACTGTCTTCCACCATCTTAATCGGTAGTCCATTCAACGGATCAACCCACATCATCGTGGCTGTGTCGACCTGTATGTCCCCCGATTTATAAAGGGAATTGAAACTATACACAAGCGCAGGCTTCCCATTTACAACATCCGGTTTGACGAACTTTACATCGCTAATGGTCGTATCTTCGCCAATTGCGCTGGCAAAACCGGAAGTTAAGCCGCTCATATCTTGAGTTGACTCTACCCAGGTGGCATTTGTCTTTGTGTACGTTTTCCCATCGGCAACGATCATTTCCGAAGTTTTGTCTTTGCGCTTTGATGTAATATGAAACCTGTCTGGCAGAATAACTTCCGCATTCATCTCTGAAACGCTGTCGGCTGAAGTAATGATAATGTTGGTCCGATATGCTGGTGCTTTGAGCGAAGCTGCAAGCACGTTTTGGATGGTTTTTTCCGGATCGGTCACAACCGATATGGAAGTAGGTGCTGCGACAGCGGTAGCAACTTGTGCTGGCGCCGAACCGTTTTGTGGGGCGTTTTCAGTCACGGATGAAGGGCTCGCCGGGCTGGGAGCACTGCAGGCGGCGGCCAGGAATGCAAGCCCAAGTAAATAAAACGTCAATTGGCAATTCAATTTTGTTCTCATTTTTTTCCTATTAAAGCGGTTGATATAGGTTTTAAAATTTGGAAAATCAGCACCTGCGAAACTACTTCAATCGTTCCGAATTGTTATTTATTTTGTATATTTTATTTTTGGCTTATGGAATGGGGGTCTCGGTGGCCTCGGGCGTATCTGTTGGCTGTGAAGCATCCGGGTTGGCCGTCATCGCTGCGGCAGTTGCATCCATGCTATTGGCCATATCGATGATCGCCGCTGAGGTTGCTGCGGCACTGGTTTGCATTACCGCGGCGGTGGCATCGCCGATGGGTGCGCCATCTACCACTATGTCGCTGGCTTTGACCGCAAAGACTGCACGGTTGTTGGCATTATCTTCAACCACCCAGATCAGGTCGCCGACATTCACTGGTAGTTCATAACCAATCGTCCCGCTGGTCTTTTCTCCCGGAGCAACGCTGCCGTTAAGCGGTTTTGAAGCATCCATCATGATCGCATTTGGTTCGAAGCGATATTGGTTACCTGCCGCATCCTTGAAGGTGGCCAGTTGAATTGAATTTGTTATCAGGTCTGCCTGTCCGGTGTTTTCAATAGTGACGCTTACAAAAACAAAATGGGAGCCTGGATTCGCGACACCGGGCACAGTCACCACTTTGTCAAGCGCCACATGCAAGTCACCCAGAACAGCAGTCTCACCGATCTGGTTGGTTATCTGGTCGGAGGCGGCCGGTGCATCGGTTGAAATTGTTACACCTTTGCAGGCTTTATCGATTGCCGGGGCAAATGCAGTCATCTCCTTCATCCATGGGCTGTCGAGGCCAAGCACTTTTTGACCACTGGCATTGGTGTCATTGAAGGGCTTGCCTTTAGATTTGACATCTGCTTCCGCAATATCCACCATCTCGCGGAAGTAGGTAACTGCATCACTTGGTTTACCAAACATCAATTCGGCTGGATCGGTGGGATCTGGCAGGGTTGCAAAAGCGGTCAAGTCTGCACGCACCTTGGAAAAATCGATATACAATGGCGAGGCTGGATCGGTATAGGCAGCATAATCGGTGTTTGCCGTAAAATTGACTATCTGTGCCAGGTTGGTGCCGAACTCCATGTTTGCATTGGCAACCGCCGAGCAATCTATATTTGGGTTTTGAACCTGTGGTGCAGCGGTTGCTTGAAATACAGGCGTTCCGCCGGCAGTCTTAACCACCCCTTGGGCAGTGGAAATCGCCCCATTAATCGTGGGCAGCCCGGCGCTGCATCCGCTAATAAATAACATCAGGACAAGCAATCCCGAAAATATTAGTAAGGTATTCCTTTTTCCTGGCTGAATCTTTTTCATTTTCTTACTCCTTTTCTCTTAAACTTTGAATTTCTACTTTTAAAAGTTACACAGCGCTGTTTTATTCATTTATAGAGTGTCAGATGAAGACAATAAAGACGGATGGTATCAAAACACCTGACTGGCCCTTCAATACCCACTCTGGCTACCCTGGCTTTCTTATCCACCAGAGAAAGTTCGTGTCTCTGGTGGAAACCAGAACTGGCCTTATTGGCGACCATTACTTTACCTTTTTCAAAATTAACAAAAGGTAGGGCAGCTCCCGCAGTGTGAATTCTAAAGATGGTTTTTTTGAAAAATCTATCCCGTTCGATTGGCTCCCCCAACATTTGCATGTTACCCATAATTATGCGTATTGTTATGATAATTATCTATTATTCACTATATACTCTTTTCAATTATTTTACAACCGTCTTAACGATAGGAAAATTTTCGTCAGGCTGTTAAGGGGATCTGCGTGGCGATATATGCGGCATCTTTACCTACACCACCAAGCAGGGAGGAGCTTAACCCGGTCTGAAAGAAAAGCCCAAGGAAATACAGCCCAGGAAAATTTGAGATGACCCCCAGTGAATGAATGGGATAACCATGTTCGTCGAAAATGGGCAGGTTTATCCAACGATAATCCGGTAGAAAACCAGTTGCCCAGATGACTGCTTCGGCTGGCAGGATGCGCCCATCTTCGAGCTGTGGTTTGCCAGACTTTACGCCAGACATGCGCGGGGTGAGAATAACGCCGGCCCGGCCAATTTCATCGCGATTGGTGCGCCCCAACGCAGCACCGTGGTGGGCGATGTTCGCTGCCATCTTGCGCCCAATGGGAGTACTCTTTGTCAGTAAATGGGTCATCAACCACCAGACCAGTTGCCCGTCAAAGATTTTACCGAGGGGCGAATTGGCCGGGACGCGTCCTACATCACGCCCCGCCAGCCAGACTTGCTTGCCAGCTCTGGCCATTTCAAGGGCAATTTCCGCACCGGAATTTCCTGCACCGACTATGAGAACAGACTTAGCCGGAATTTGTTCTATGTTTCGGTATTCGCTTGAATGAAACTGCAGAATTCCAGCATCAAGATCCCTGCCAAAAGCAGGGGTTTGAGGCAGTTGGTAAGGTCCGGTGGCAATAATCACATTTCTCGCCGTGAATCTGGCAGAGCCTGCTAATATTTGGAAATTTTGCCCATTATGGCTGAGACTCTCAATTTTTACGTTGTAACGCACTGGCAAGTTGAAATACCGGGTATATTCTTCCAGATAATCAGCAACTTCATCTTTCGTTGGAAAATAGTTCTTGGATTTTGGAAATGGCATTCCCGGCAAACCATCAAATTGGCTGGGCGTAAAAAGCCGTAGACTTTCCCAGCGATTGCGCCAAGTATTACCAGTTCTTGGATTCTTATCCAGAATAATAAAATTCTTTCCCTGGCTTGCAAGGATTTGTCCAACCGCCAATCCCGCCTGCCCGCCGCCAATTACAATGGTTTGGTAGAATTCTTCATCACCGATAAAATCCATTCCCTGTTCTGTAGACATGTCGGGCTCCTTTACCAATAAACGGCAATTCTGATACATCATTACCGTAATTAATATAGTTATAGTATAATAAAAGCATAAAAGAGTCAATAGCCCATGACAAATCAACCGACCAACAAACGCAAGTATGAATCATCCAGGCGGCAGGGACAGGCGCGTGAAACCCGCCAACAGATTGCCGAAGCTGCCCGCAGCCTTTTTTACGAACGCGGTTATAACGGGACAACGATTGATGCCATAGCTCAGGCGGCAGGTGTTGCTTCGGAAACGGTCTACTCCATTTTCGGGAGCAAGCGAAAAGTCCTGTCTCACTTGATGGATATATCAGTTG
>JBBQCU010000239.1:0-5980 GCA_038319065.1 Methylococcales bacterium | reverse complement strand
CGCTTGTATCAAGAGGGGTTTGAGCGTTTGAAAATGGTGTTGGCCGAATGTCCTTTAGAAACCCGGCGGGTTTTGCTGGTGGGGCATAATCCGGAATTGGAAGACTTGCTTATTAATTTGGTAGGCGCTGCCAACTTGCCTGATACTGATAAATTACTACCTACAGCAGCATTGGCCAGGTTAGTTATGCCCGAAGACTGGACTCATCTGGATCCAGGCTGTGCAAAACTTTTATCGATCACATGCGCTAAATCTTTACCTGATGAGGTTATAAATTAAGTAGGTGGCCTCTGCGTTAATCTGAGGTAAATAAACAAGATTGTGACATTGTCATAATCCTGTCATATAACATTAATATGCTTGTTATGTGATACGCACATACTAGTTCTACAATTAATTAACTTGAGATCTGATAATGAAATTATCTTTTAAGACAAAATCGCTAATAGCTGCTATGGCTGTTGCTTCTGCGGCATTGGTCAGTGGTACTGCGGGTGCGGTACAGACAGTTGATGCAGGTATTCCTGACTATCAAAAAGCCAGCGGTATTTCCGGTAACTTGTCCAGCGTGGGCTCTGACACCCTGGCAAATTTGATGACGCTCTGGGCTGAAGAGTTTAATCGCGAATACCCTAATGTGAATATTCAAATTCAGGCAGCGGGTTCATCTACTGCACCACCTGCTTTAACTGAAGGCACATCCAATCTGGGACCTATGAGCCGCGAGATGAAGGATGACGAACTGGAAGCTTTCGAAGATAAGTACGGTTACAAGCCTACGGCTATTCCCGTTGCTATTGATGCGCTGGCAGTAATGGTCAACAAAGATAACCCCATTAAAGGCCTGACTATTCCGCAGGTTGATGCAATATTTTCATCTACCCGCAAATGCGGTTATGCATCTGATATTGAGACATGGGGTCAAGCTGGTGTTGCGGTATGGGGTGCAAAAAGTATTCAGTTATACGGACGTAACTCGGTTTCCGGCACTTACGGTTACTTTAAAGAACATGCTTTATGCAAGGGCGACTATAAAAGTAACGTAAACGAACAGCCGGGTTCAGCTTCTGTGGTGCAATCGGTAACGACATCAAAGAATGGCATTGGTTATTCAGGCATGGGCTATAGCACCTCAGGTATTAGAATGGTGCCTCTAGCGAAGAAAGAGGGCCAGCCTTTTGTTGAAGCAACGCCTGAAAATGCCATTAAGGGCGCTTACCCCTTAACACGGTATTTGTACATTTATGTGAACAAAAAACCTAATCAACCGTTAGCCCCTTTGGAAAACGAGTTTATGAAAATGGTATTATCTAAAACCGGACAACAAGTTGTCATAAAAGATGGCTATATTCCATTACCTGCAAACGTAGTTGAAAAGGTATTGACTTCACTTAAATAAGTTTTGTATCAGGGATAGATGTAAAAAATGGCTTTAACTGTTGTGCAGGGTTGCATAGACAAGGATGTTGGTTCGGATTAACTGGTTCCCTCTCGTGATTTTAATGGTTAATGTGAACAAAATATTCGGCTGAAATTTGATTATCAAATTTCAGCCGTTTTTTTTTATTTTTTGCTATATCATTGTTACATTTCATTTCTATATTTCCCCCCATGTCTGAAAATAAGATACCCGCAGAATATTCCTCAGCTTTTAAACAAACTTCCGGTGGAGTTCATGAGCGATGGCGGCTGATTAAAGATGCAATTGCACGTTATGGCGTAGTAGCAGGCGGTCTCGGCGTGATCGTAGCAGTGGTAATGATATTCTTTTATTTGTTGTACGTGGTTTACCCATTATTCCTCTCCGCAAAAGCTGAATCGGTCAGCCAATATGATGTGCCGGAATCAGCGTTAGGTAAAACTGTGCTGTTGGGGATAGAAGAACAGAATGAAGTGGCCGTCCGGTTTACGGACACCGGGCAAGTGCTTTTTTTTGCAGTGGCGACCGGCAAACCAATTTTAAATGAAGCCGTCAAAATACCGGAAGGTGCGCAAATAGTCAGCTTTTCACAGGGTAGCCCAATTAGCGGAGGCTCGGTAGTTTACGGTTTGTCTGATGGCAAAGCTATTGTCGTTAAGCATCAGTACAAAGTCACGTATCCCAATAATGTTCGCCTGATCACGCCTTCATTAGCTTATCCAATGGGCAAAGCGCCACTGGTCATAGATGAGCCGGGTGCGGCTTTGGAAAAAATTGCTGTCAAAATCGGCGATAACGCAAGCACGATCGTTGCAAAAACGGGTGATAAAATTCGCTTAAGCCATTTTGAAAAAGAAAAGTCCCTCTTCGCTGATGAAGCTACCGTAACGCGTACGGATTCGGTTTTAGATTATGCTGCTGCGGATGTTGCCGATATTCTGATTGATAAGGATGAACATAATCTTTATTTACTAAGCAGTTCCGGGCAATTGGGCTTGTTTGATATTAGCGATAAAAGTGCGCCTGTTTTGATCCAGAAACAAAATATTGTTGAGGCAGGAAAAAAGATTACCAGTGTTGCCTTTTTAAATGGCGATCTTTCCTTGATGATCGGCGACTCCAGCGGCTTGGTCTCCCAGTGGAGCAAGGTCAGAGATAATTTGAATCGCTTTTCCATGCAGAAAATCAGGGTTTTTAAGGTTTCGGATAAAGCAGTCGTCTTGATAAGGTCAGAGCAGCGTCGTAAAGGCTTCATGACGCTCGATGCCGATGGCACTATTGGTATTTATCATTCAACTTCTGAAAGAGAATTGATTAAACAGCGTGTTGCTCATTCACGCCCTGTAACAGCGGCGATATCACCCAGAGCCAATGCCGTTTTAGTTCAGTCTGACGACGGCAAGATAAACTTCTGGAAAGTGGATAATGAGCATCCTGAGGTCTCTTTAAGTTCGCTTTGGCAGAAAGTGTGGTACGAAAGTTATCCCAAGCCGGATTATATCTGGCAGTCGTCTTCTGCAAATAACGACTTTGAGCCAAAATACAGTTTAACGCCTTTGGTTTTTGGTACTTTGAAGGCGGCCTTTTATGCCATGCTGGTGGCTATACCCTTGGCCCTGATGGGCGCCATATATACCGCGTATTTTATGACTTCAAAAATGCGGCAATATGTGAAGCCTTCTATTGAATTAATGGGAGCACTGCCTACGGTTATTTTGGGGTTTCTTGCCGGCTTATGGTTGGCCCCGTTGATTGAAGAATATCTGGCGGGGCTATTTTCATTGCTCATCATTATTCCGATAGCTGTTATGTTGTTTGCCTTTGCCTGGCAGTATTTACCGGAAAACATTCAGCAGAAGATACCCGAAGGCTGGGAAGGCGCAATTTTAATCCCGGTTATTTTGCTTAGCGCATGGTTTGCTTTTACGGTTAGCGTGCCGTTGGAATCCTTATTATTTCATGGCACGTTACGCGATTGGTTTAAAACCGAATTGGGCATTGGCTATGATCAACGTAATGCGCTGGTAGTGGGTATAGCGATGGGCTTTGCGGTCATTCCGACTATTTTTTCAATTGCCGAAGATGCTATTTTCAGCGTACCCAAGCATTTAACGGTGGGATCTCTGGCATTAGGCGCAACACCTTGGCAAACCATGATTGAGGTAGTCTTATTAACAGCTAGTCCGGGAATTTTTTCTGCTGTGATGATTGGTCTGGGTCGTGCAGTCGGCGAAACCATGATTGTATTAATGGCGACTGGGAATACGCCAGTGATGGATTTAAGCATTTTTCAGGGCCTGCGTACATTGGCTGCAAATATTGCAGTCGAAATGCCTGAAGCTGAAGTGGATAGTACACACTACCGGGTATTGTTTCTGTCTGCTTTGGTGTTGTTTATGTTTACTTTTATTTTTAATACCCTGGCTGAAGTTATTCGTCAGCGTTTACGTGAAAAATATAGCTCATTATGATGAAATTATGGTTTAAAAGCGGAGCCCCCTGGATATGGCTCACTGGGGCGGCAGTCAGCACCTGCCTTATTATGATCGTCGGTGTGCTGGGTTTGGTTACAGTGCGTGGGGTAGGCCATTTCTGGCCGCATCAAGTGACCCGGTTCATTTATCAGGAAGACGGTAACGAGCCCAAGGTCATTATTGGTGAGAAAGTTGAGACCAGCATAACGCCGGCTGCGATGGCTAAATCGACCGGCTTCAAAATGGCCGATAATGAAGATACCCTGGTGCAGTATTTGGTTAAAACCGGTAACCGCGATGTGACGGGTACTGACTTTCGCTGGATACAGGCACGCAACATTAAGGAGCTGAGCACGCCGGCCGATATGATGGTGCTGGAACGCAGGGAGTGGGGTAATTTTTATGGACAGTTGGCCGAAGTTAAAGAAAACGGCAAAACGATAGCCTCGGGAGAGCAGGCATGGCCGGTCCTTCAGACCAAATTAGAGGAGACTTTGGCTGTTTTTAAGGAAATTGCGCATTTGGAAAAAAAGGAAATTGGTGCGATAAACTATGGCCTGGAACGTTTAAGGCTTAAACAAAGAAAACTGGAATTGAAAAATCGTCTGGATGATACGGCGAAACAACAGATTGCCGCGGAAAAAGCCGGATATGAAGCTGAATACAACCAATACCAAACCCAATTAGCCGGGTTATATCAGAAGATAAGACGCTATAGTCTGGTAGCCAAGACTGAAAACGGCAGTACCCGGGAAATTCCCTTGTCCAAGGTGGTTAGAGCCTTTCAGCCTAATGCCATGAGTTTGGTCGATAAAATCGTTCACTACGGTGCCAAGGTGGTTGAATTTCTAACCGATGATCCCCGTGAGGCCAATACCGAAGGCGGTATTTTTCCGGCTATATTCGGTACCGTGATGATGGTTATGATCATGTCGGTCATTGTTACGCCATTTGGCGTGATTGCGGCCGTGTATTTGCGTGAGTACGCCAAACAGGGTTTTACAACACGGCTGATCAGAATTGCCGTAAACAATCTTGCGGGGGTCCCCTCTGTGGTTTACGGAGTGTTCGGATTAGGCTTTTTTGTATACATTTTGGGCGGCAACATAGACAGATTGTTTTTTCCTGAATCCGCACCCGCACCGGTTTTCGGCACGGGGGGGTTATTATGGGCCTCGATTACCCTGGCCTTGTTAACTTTACCCGTTGTCATTGTGTCAACGGAAGAAGGTTTGGCACGTATCCCCAGTTCCATACGCGAAGGCAGTTTGGCGTTAGGGGCTACTAAACTGGAGACCTTATGGCTTACCGTGCTGCCTATGGCAAGTCCTGCGATGATGACCGGCTTGATTCTGGCGGTAGCCAGAGCAGCAGGGGAGGTCGCACCGTTAATGCTGGTAGGCGTGGTTAAGCTGGCGCCAACATTACCATTGGATGGCAATTTCCCGTTTTTGCATTTAGACAGAAAGTTTATGCACCTGGGTTTTCATATTTATGATGTCGGTTTTCAAAGTCCCAATGTTGAGGCAGCGAGACCACTGGTTTATGCGACAGCATTATTGCTGGTTTTGGTAGTTATAGGGCTTAATCTGGCGGCAATTGTCATCAGAAATAATCTCAGAGAAAAATATCGGGCACTGGAAGGTTAGTAACATGACAGCACAACAAGAACGAACACACTCAATTGATATGAGCTCAGTATTGCGCGGCAAGGAAGCGTCGCAACACCCTAATGAAACCAGTATCAAGGTAGAAAATTTAAATCTGTTTTACGGCGAAAAGCAGGCGTTATTTGACATTAACATGGAAATGCCCAAGAAAAGAGTGACCGCCTACATTGGCCCCAGCGGTTGCGGCAAGTCCACGCTATTGCGTTGTATTAACCGGATGAATGATCTCGTTGATTGCGCAAAAATTGACGGTAAAATTTTACTGGATGATGAAAATATTTATGATAAGGCCGTCAATGTTGCCGCTTTGCGCAGACGCGTAGGCATGGTGTTTCAAAAGCCGAACCCTTTCCCCAAGTCTATTTTTGAAAATGTCGCTTATGGGCTCAGAATACAGGGTGTTAACGATAAACGGA
>JBBQCU010000238.1:0-6004 GCA_038319065.1 Methylococcales bacterium | reverse complement strand
AGAAAGTCACTTTACCCCGTGTGCCCAAACCATTGTGGTTAGGGAGCTCTGTGGACGATGCCAATGCCTGGTTAGAAGCCAATCTGGATATCCGTAAATTACGGGACTTAGGTATTTGGGACAATATTTGCGATCGCATTGCTCTCCATAGTCGCTATTTGCGAGCCATGGAACATTCTGCACAGATTGCTGGCAGTGATTTAACTGATCGTGAAAATGATTTTAAGGCTGGGAAAATTAATCTGCTAAGTTGTTCAACGACCATGGAAATGGGTGTAGATATTGGCGGTTTAACGGCTGTGGCAATGAATAATGTACCACCGCATCCGGCCAATTTTTTGCAACGGGCAGGCCGTGCCGGACGACGTGGTGAAACAGCAGCCTTAAGTTTTACCCTATGTAAAGCCACACCGCACGGTGAGGCCGTATTTCAAAATCCTCTGTGGCCGTTTGTAACCCGATTGGCTATGCCGCAAGTCGCTTTACAAAGCGAACCCATTGTACAGCGTCATGTTAATGCGTTGGCGTTAGCCGCATTTTTATCTGACCGAGTGCCTGATCGAACCCATAAAGTGAATACCGGTTGGTTTTTTGAGTCATTCAGTGAAGGCGAATCTGCACCTTGCAGTATTTTTGCAGACTGGTGTGAAACCCAGGCGGTGCAAAATGATTTGTTAACGCAAGGCCTGTTTTCAATAACAAAGCGTAGTATCTTGGCCGGACGTTCGGTAGGCTATTTATTAGAGCGATGTGTGACGGCTATAGGCAAGATTGCTGAAAGCTGGGGTAATGAGTTGAATGCTTTGCTGTCCCAACAAGTATTGGTGAAAACTACATTAGGGGATAGTAAACCTGAGCAGGCCCTTGAGATTCAGCTTAAACGGCTAAGAGGCGATTATTTGTTGGGTGTTCTGGCAACGCTGGGCTTTTTGCCGGGTTATGGGTTTCCTACCGATGTCGTACAACTGGTAACCACTACGCTTGATGATTTAAGTCGAAGAAATCGGCCAGACCCCAGTGTGCGAGAAGACAATAGAGCCAAGCGAGCCGGTTTTCCCAGTCGAAATCTGTCCATAGCGATTAGAGATTATGCGCCAGGGACTGATACAGTGCTTGATGGACGGGTATATCGCAGTGGTGGTGTGACGCTAAACTGGCAAATTCCTGCTGAGATGGAGGGTGCGCCCGAGATACAGAATTTGCGTTGGGTGTGGCGTTGTGCGACTTGTGGCAGTAGTGGCACACGATTGATTATGCCAGAGCGCTGTCCAAACTGTAATGAAAAAGAGTCTGCGCAATTGACCCGCAAACGTTATTTGCAACCCGCTGGCTTTGCTGTAGATATTCGTTGTAACCCCCATAACGACATCAGTATTCCACAATATATTCCGGTACGAGATCCACTGATTTCACTTGAAGGAGCTGATTGGATGCCGCTACCGAATCCTGCTTATGGCCGCTTTCGAAGTACAGCACAAGGTCAACTCTTTCATCGTAGTGAGGGTTTGCACGGCACTGGATTCGGGTTATGTCTTCGCTGTGGCATGGCCGATTCAATGACTTTGGATGGAGAATTACCCCAGAGTTTGTCCGCTCATAAGCGCTTACGCGGTGGTCGCATGGATGACCGCGAAAAAGCCTGTCCCGGTAATGAGGGAGACTGGGCGATTCTTAAAAACATTTATTTAGGGGTGGCAACCCAAACCGAGGTGCTTGAACTGCAACTGCGTGATATCGACGGCAAACCACTAGATAAAGTGACCGCCTATACCTTGGCGATTGCGTTACGGCGAGCACTGTGTCTGCTTTTGGGAATTGAGGATAACGAAATTGGTGCTCATGCCGCATCCACCCGGAATGAACTGAGCGAATCTGCCTACACCATCTATTTGTTCGATACGGCAACGGGTGGTGCAGGTTATGTTAGTCAAGCGGTATCGCGATTGCCTGAGTTGCTTCGTAAGACGGTTTCTGTTTTGGATTGCCCGAGAAATTGCGACTCGGCGTGTCAGGGCTGTGTTTTGACGTATGACACTCAACACCATCTTGATGATTTGAATCGTCATGCCGCTAAGAATTTTTTATCCGCCGCTTATCTTGATGCTTTAGATATCCCACCTCACATCAAGGCCTTTGGTTCTGATAGCTATTTGGAGATGGAGCCCCTCATACTCGCATTGAACAGGGAATGGCAGCGACATGATATTACTCTGGTGCGTGTCTATTTGGGTGGAAATGCCAGTCTTTGGGAGCCTTTGGCTTGGCGTTTATGTGATGAATTAAGTCGTTTGAATTCAGCGGGAATCCACTTGCAATTGATTGCCTCAGTAAAATCACTCGACGAACTGAACAACAGTCAACGTGCTGAACTGGCCGCATTGACCGAGTTTTTAGATGCTGAGTTATATAGTCCTTCAACGATTTCTTTGGCAGGTAATCCCGCTTTACCGTTAATTCTTGAAATAGGATCTGAACAGTTTCACGCTTGCTGGGTTGCCAGCAATGAATCAGCATTGGCACCAGTGCCGCGATGGGGTAATGGCGATGCTGGTATTCAATATGTTTTGAGGCGCAAAGAGCAAGCAATTCCTATTTTACCTAACAACTGGAAACAAATTGATCCAAGTACTTTACGTGATACTCAACCGGGATTAGTCGAACTGACGATCGGCCAGGAATTAGATGGTGCTTCACTCTCATTTGGTAAAAGAGCATGGGATTTGGTTACCAAACAAGCACCCAAAATGGCGGAATTGTTGAAAAGAAATACGGCGATTGCTGAAGTCCGCTATTCGGATCGCTATCTACGCTCACCATTGGTGTTATTGTTATTACGCAGTTTAATAGGAGCTTTGTTAGAGTTTCCGGGTGGTTTGTCAGCTAATACAAAGCTGTCGATATTAACAACACAATTGGAACGTGTTGGTACCGACCAGTCACGACGTGTCTATCATGACTGGCGAGATGGTGAAGACAGGCGAGAAGTTGTTAATTCATGGTTTGGTAAGGAGTTTGCCAATTTTAATTGGGATGATGAATACACCGCGAGCGCATTGCCTCATGAACGAAAGCTGGAATTAATCTGGATTGACGGAACGCAATGCAAAATTATTCTTGACCAAGGCGTGGGATATTGGCGAATTGTTCAGGGCATTCGTTCAGTGTTTCCCTTCGATAGTGATGTGGTTCAGCAGGTAAATTGGATCAACAAAGCAAATGTATTGGTTGAGGCGATTAGTAAAACACATGCAACCCATTGGTATTGCGGAAATCTTCAACTTGGTCCGGGAGGGCCCAAATAAAATTTACCTTCACAAACTCTATGATTCCGTCGTTCTATACATTCATCGCTTCGGCAATACAGAAGACCCCATTAATTTGACGCCATCACATAAAGGCAAAAAATATGGAATCGTAACCACCACCAAAACTTGATAAATTGTATGGTATTGTTTTCTCATATAAATTTGTGTTCGTAGATTGGTAAAATGGACGCTTAAAGTGATGAAGATTGGATATCTTTTTTCAGTCTCGAAACAGCAACTTGTAGTATATTGATTTTAAGTGGCTTAAATTTAAGCATGATTACCCGGTCGCTTAATGCCGGCTTTGTTTTTTCCTCTTTCATTATAAATCTTACAGACTTAAACTTCGATTTATTCGATAAAAGCCATTTTAAATTTAAAGTCAAAAATTAAAAAACTTATGGGTAAACCATTTAATGAAGAAATAGAATATCTGCCTCAATCAATATCCTGGGCATTGACCCAAGATATCAAGCTACTTCAACGCGTGGTTCAAGGAAGCTCTGCACGCCAGTTAGCTGTGATCGGTTCAGGAGGATCTTTTACAGCAGCTGCATTCTTAGCCCAACTCCATGAATCTTTTTACGGCAATATTTCTCGTGCAATAACACCCCTTGAATATGTTTCTCAACAAATTCAACCTCATTCGAATAAAACTATAGCATTTATATCCGCAGAAGGAAAAAACAAAGACATACTGGCTGCCGCAAATACCGCTTTAAGCTCAGTTTTCCCAAGTTTTGTCATCACCCTTACATCATGTAACCCTCTTGGTAAGGTTTGTGATACCACTGGCTTGGCTACTGTTATCGCTTATGACATGCCTTGGATCAAAGATGGTTATCTGGCTACTAATAGCTTAATTGCCATGATGATACTAATTGCTCGTGCTTACCGCCCTAAAGATGATGATTTGAATTCATTCATGTCTATTATTGATGGGCGGTGGATAAAAAGCAGGCGTCAGCACCTGAGAGACAAAGGCATACTTCAAAAACTACACCCATTACGCCCTGTAATAGTTTTGTATGGACAGGTTGGCCGCATTCCTGCGATTGATTTGGAATCAAAATTAGCTGAAGCATCCCTTGCCGTCTGCCAAATTTGTGACTACCGTCAATTTGCTCATGGACGGCATCTACAGTTTGCATCCTCTGTAACACCTTTAATAGTTGCGTTTACTTCACCACAGGATGAATTGCTTTTCGCTGAAACTATTAAGCTGCTCCCTACGGATGTCCCTATTCTTGAAATAAAACTTCCAGAATGTGCCGATTTGGCTGAAATTATCGGAACAATTGACGTTATTTTGATTACAGAAATTCTTGCAGATTGTCGAGGCATCGACCCTGGACAGCCAGAAGTTCCAGAATTTGGATGCGAAATATATAGACTTGATGTCAATGAACTAATGCCAAAAAAATCAATAAGCAATACCTCTGCGGTTGATTTTAAATTTGGAAATATCACCTCATCTGAGATTGCTAAGTATACTGGGTATGGCATCGAATTTTGTAAGCGGCTTGAAGCAACGCGATTCAAAGCTATCGTGTGTGATTTTGATGGCACATTTTGCGACACGGCTCGACGCTTTGAAGGAATGGATATTAAACTCATACCTGAATTTGAACGACTTTTGTCTACCGGAATCATCGTAGGATTTGCAACGGGAAGAGGCGACTCTTTACATGAAATTTTACGAAAACAAATAAATCCTTTACTTTGGTCTAAAGTAATTTTAGGTCTCTACAGTGGCTCATATATTTCATCACTTGAATCGCCAACTCCTTCATTTCCCCGACCTGATGATCGATTCCAAGAGTTGGTTGATTGGCTTGACTCCATGGGAATTTTGCAGCAATTGGAAACAAAACCAAAAATAGAATGCGCTCAAATGGGAATTAGGATGTCCAATCATTCAGCTTGTGTCCGCACACTTGCAGCAATCCGTTATTGGATAAAGTACACAGAGAAAACTGGATGGAGAGCTTTCTGTTCAGGCCATTCAATAGACATCATTACAGAGAATGTCGGCAAAGCAAAAGTTGTAATGGCAATAGCAAGCCAAACAGACTCAAACCCTCAAAACGAAATTCTACGGATTGGTGATTCTGGCGATTTTGATGGCAATGACTTTGAGCTATTAAATGAAGGGCTGAGCCTTAGTGTTCGCTCTGTTTCACCGTGTCCCGACTCGTGTTGGAATCTGTTACCCAAAAATTATCACGGTCAAATTGGAACACTTTATTATTTGTCTTCGTTAGAAGTTATAAATGGGCGGGCTTCGTTTACTAGAAGCTTCATTGCTCAATCAAAAAACCTTATTAGCAGCAATTGGTTAAAAGGACTTTAAAAGATGAAACCAGAATTAGCGCTCAGACTTTTAGGCAGTTTAATGAAATGGGAATTATTGAAAGCTAATGAGGAATTCAAATGGTTAAGCTTATTTGTTGAATACAAATACGACAATTACCAAGGATACAGTCCGGGCGCTAGATTCTTAATCAATCTGATTAATTGGCTAAAGCAATTTCCCACAGCCGAGGAAAGGGAAATTGCCTATAAGTTTATTCGGCAAAGATTGATATTTATTAATCAGCGTGAAATGCATCACCTAATTAATTTATCAATGCCTTTATTCGATAGCGAAGCGAGACATCTTGTTGCTAAAAAGTTGGGTTTGAAATACTACGAAACCT
>JBBQCU010000237.1:0-6013 GCA_038319065.1 Methylococcales bacterium | reverse complement strand
CATCGGGGATTCTTTTTAGCCATTGTTCATTGGCTTGTTGTTCTTCATCCGAAGGCTGTTCTATAGCTGACGCTTGTTTGGGTTTTTCCTTGCCTTCGTCTTTCTTCTGCTCGGCTTGTTGAGCCTTATCGATATCCGGATTTTTTTCCTCCGGTTTATTTTGTTGTTTATTGTCAGCATTCTGCTGTTCATCTGCTTGTTGCTGCTGAGATTTCTTCTCTTCAGACGGTTCAGGCTTTTGTTCAGATGCTTTCTGTTCTTCTGATTTATCACCCTCTTTTCCTTGCTGAGCATTATCTTTAGAATGCTGTTGCTTATTGTCCTGCTTGTTATCCTGCTTTTGCTCTTGTTCTTTTTGTTTGTCCTGCTGTGAGTCTTCTTTAGACTGTTGCTGTTGTTGCTTTTGTTTTTCCAGTTCTTTTTCTACAAGTTCTTTATTGTATTTGGCATCTGCATCATCAGGATTAATCTTCAATGCATTTTCGTAGGCTTTTACAGCCGGCTCTAACTGACCCGATTTTGCCAGTGAATTACCTTGATTGTATAAAATATTGGCGTTTCGCTCGTTCCCAAGATTCGGCTTGGGAACGTAGTTTTCCAGCGCTTTGTCATACTCGCCTGCTTTGTATTGTGCGGCAGCTTTCCAGTCAGTATTTTCAAATAATTTTGCCGCCTGCTCGAATTGATTGTTTTTGTAAGCTTGTTGCGCCTGTTGATTCTTGTTCTGCCATAAATCCTGCCATTCAAAGGCATAACTGTTTTTAGGCAGTGGCAATAGCAGTAATAAAGCAAAACATAACAGGCCTTTTCTGAAACTCAATGCTGCCAGAGGCAAAACCAGTAACAATATCCAAGGGCCTTTGTCTTCCCATTGATCGAGTAATAAATTCTTGTTCTCTTTGCCTTGCTGTTGAATTGGTTTGTCCACGGCTGACAGCAAGGTTTTAATATCGGCGTCATTTACTGTTATGGTTTGATAAACACCCTTGCCTGCCTGGGCCAGCTTTTTCAATTCACTGATATTTAATTTAGGTATCACAATAGTACCTTGCTCATCTTTCAAAAAGCCACCCTCGGGCAGCGCAATGGGCGCACCATCAGCTGTTCCCACACCCAATATTGATAACGTGTAGCCATCAAGCGCTTTTACTGCGGGCACCGTTTTATCTAGATTCACACCATCTGTCACCAATAGTATCTCGCCTTTTTGCAGTCCTGCCTGCTTGAACAATTCAACCGCTTTTTCCAGTACAAGCCCGGTATTGCTGCCTTCACTGGGCATAATTTCGGTAGTAAGTGCTGATAACTGGCTGTCTATGGTTTCAGTATCATCGGTCAGTGGGGTGACTGTAAAAGCATCACCGGCATAAACCAGCAATGCTGTTTGGCCGTCTTTACGCTGTTTTAGAATATCGGCAATTTTGTAGCGCGCCCGGATCAATCGGCTGGGTTTAATATCCTCTGCATCCATGGAACGGGACAAATCCAGTGCAATCACCAGGGCCGATTCATTCCTGAAGACAGGTGAAGGCAAGCGTTGCCAGGCCGGTCCCGCCAGAGCAAATATCATCAATAAAGCGGCAACGGCACCTATCGTTAACTGCCAGCGGCTTTGATTGACCGCCTTTTCCTGCAACAAGTACGGCAATAATTCCGCATCGCACACCGCTGACCAATTGCCTTGGTTGAGTTTGTTTCTTAACATTAAAACGACTATCACAACGTAGGGTATTATAGCCAGCAGCCAGTAGGGCCTGATAAAGTGAAAATCGGACAGATTCATGACAACCTCACGCGGGACAAACAGATAAAAGCGGCCAGACCCAGTGCCAGTGATAACGGCCAGTAATACAATTCGCTTCGTGGCCTGAAGTATTGTTTGTCTTTTTCAACGGGTTCAAGCTTGTCCAGTAACATATAGATATTATTGAGCTCATCGGCATTTCTGGCTCGAAAATAACGGCCACCGGTACTTTCAGCAACCTTGACCAGGGTATTCTCATCCAGATCCCGCGAAGGATTTACTTTGCGGTTCCCAAAAAAACTGCGCACGATCATTTCATCCGCGCCTACGCCGATGGTATATATTTTCAAATGGTTTGCCGCAGCCAATTCAGCCGCTTTCAAGGGCGATACTTCGCCTGCTGTATTTGCACCATCGGTTAACAGAATCAATACGCGGCTATTGTCGGGTTGATTTTTAAGACGTTTAACTGCTAAACCGATAGCATCGCCTATCGCGGTATTGTCACCCGCGAGACCTATTGCTGACTCATCTAACAAGGTCTGCACGGTTTTTCTATCAAACGTTAAGGGGGTTTGCAAATAAGCCTGGGTACCGAACAGGATTAATCCGACCCTATCACCGGCACGCCTGTTAATAAAATCGCTAGCCACCCATTTGATTGCGGTCAACCGGTCCACAGGTTTCTTGTTGATTATAAAATCCTGTTCCTCCATACTGGCGGACAAATCCACAGCAAGCATTAAATCCCGGCCGCTCACCGCTTGTTCAATCGGTTCTCCCAGCCATTGTGGCCGGGTACACGCTATAACCAATAAAAACCAGGCGATTGCCGCCAGCAATAACGGCCATTGCCGGGCTTGGGAGACAGATTGTGCTTTACCTCCTGAAAAATCATCCAGAAAGGGGGCTTTTAATGCGGCCTGCTCTACAGGATTAGCAGCCGGGACCAGCCAGCGAATTAATAACGGCAAGGGTAAGGCGGTCAAGAGCCAGGGCCATACAAAATGAATCATGATTTTTGCTTTCTTTTGACGGGTAAGGTTTGAGCTTTAAGCCAGTCTTCACAAAGATTGATGAGTTGGGAAATTTCCAGTCCGGTAGGTGAAGTGTTTCGATAAGTCGCTTCAACCAACAGTTGACCACAACCTTCACTAAAAGGTGCACCTGTTACTGAGCTATCGAGAAATGTCAGCCATTGCCGCCCTGTTAAACTTGCAACTTCCGTTCTCGGGTTAATACTGATAGCGACGCGGCGAATCAGCATGGAGAGTTCACGCAGTTTCTGTCCGTTGTCCAGTGCAGAATTTTGTTTGATAGCAACCAGATTATTCCTGGCGGTTTTAATGGCGGTTTTGCGTGTCAGGCGCTTATATAACCAGTACAAAAACGCTATTAATAGAGGTATGAAAACCGCCAGCAGCCACCAGCCGATAGCCGGAGGCCACCAGCCGATTGCTTCTGGAAGGTGTATATCTTTAAGCGGAAGTTCAGTGGGTTGCATTTTTTTGTTTCAGTTTATTAAGCCTATATCTATAAAAGTTGTAATTCTCATTAAGTGCAGGCAATCTTCGCCAGACCTGTCAGGTTTTAAAAACCTGACAGGTCTAAATCCTGCAAATAATGAGAAAAGACAATAAATTTTACTTTTTGTCCAATATCCAAATGCCGATAGGCAAGCGGTAATTGAATACTACCTTCGTTAAGTTGCACTTCAGATTCTATGGCTTGCATGAGATTTCCTCTATGGTCATCAGGCTTTATTCAATTTTGGCCTACCAATTTAAAGCGGACCGATTTTACAGATAACATCCCTTTAAGGGATGTTATCTTAAACATTGAATGGGGTTTTCTGTGGTGGAGCATTGAATGAATGCCAGGCCTCTTTTTTTAGCTAACAATTCCAGACGCTGTTGACGCTGAACAAAATGCTGTTGATAACTTAATAGCCGTTGTTGATCGCTGGTATCAATGACTACATCGCGTTCATCATCGGTAAAACGATAGCGGCCTTTGGTGGGTAGACTGCTTTCCAGCGGATCGTAGATAAAAATCAACACTACCTCACAATGCTCGGATAGCTTGGCAATATGCGTTTCAGCCTGATCATTGATGCCGCGAAAATCACTAATGATATAAACCAGACTGCCGGGGCGTGCATGCTGGTTAAGCCTTGCCAATACCTGATCCAGAGGAAACTCTTTGTCCACCTGATCCTGGGGTTTAACCAGGGCATTTAAAAATCGCAATACCGCATGTCTGCCATTTTGCGGTTTTAATTCCCGGCATTCATGCTCGGAAAATATCTGTCCGCCTATCCTGTCACTATGATACTCGGCTGCCCATGCCAGTAATCCGGCAAGCTTTGCCGCCAGTACCGACTTAAAGACACCGCGTGTAGCAAAGTGCATGGCAAGGCGGCTATCCACAGAAATAAATACCGGCCTTTCCCGCTCTTCCCTGAACAACTTGGTATGGGGTTTGCCGGAACGCGCAGTGACTCGCCAGTCAATACTGCGAATATCATCGCCTGGTTGATATAAACGGGCTTCATCAAACTCCATACCGCGGCCTTTAAACCGGGACACATAATTGCCGCTTTGCCGGGAACGGAATTGAGCGTGATGCAAATTTATACTGGTAGCCGGTTTTGCCAAATCAATTAGCGTCTTCAGCGATACAGAAACCAGCTCATTGGCTGTATCAACTTGTTTACTAAACGACATCAAGGTACAGCAATTCTGGAAATGAGTTCTTTAATAAAATGATCGGTGGTGATGCCTTCCGCCTCGGCTTCATAAGACAGAATCAGGCGATGCCGCAAAACATCAAAGGCCATATCCTGTATGTCTTCAGGGCTGACAAAATCACGTTGCGCCAGCCAGGCCTTGGCTCTGGAACAGCGATCCAGGGCAATGCTGGCTCTCGGACTTGCACCGTATTGCAACCACGTGCCCAAGTCTTTTCCATAGGCTACCGGGTTACGGGTTGCCAATATAATTTGCAGTAAATAATCTTCAAGGCTTTCCGCCATGTAAATATCCAGAACTTGATTACGTGCGTCGAACAGGGTGCTTTGACTAATCGGTTCAAATTTATCATTGATTTTTAATGATTCCGAACGCGCTTCTGATCTGGCCAAATGCAGGATGCTTTTTTCATGCTCGGCTTTAGGATAATCCACTTTCACATGCAGTAAAAAGCGGTCCAGTTGTGCTTCCGGTAAAGGATAAGTGCCTTCCTGTTCGATTGGATTTTGTGTTGCCATGACCATAAACAATTGCGGCAATGGATAGGTTGCCTGACCGACCGTTATTTGCCGCTCCGCCATTGCTTCCAATAAAGCCGCCTGTACTTTCGCGGGCGAGCGGTTGATTTCATCAGCCAATATCAGGTTGTGAAATAAAGGTCCTTTTTGAAATTCAAACGTGCCTTGCTGAGGGCGATAAATTTCAGTCCCCGTTAAATCAGCGGGTAATAAATCGGGTGTGAACTGTACCCGATGGAAATCGCCGTGGATACCTTTGCTTAATACATTGATTGCCCGTGTTTTAGCTAGCCCCGGCGCGCCTTCGACCAGAATATGACCATCCGCCAACAAACCTATAAGCATTCTTTCAACAAGGACATCCTGGCCGATTATTTCCTGATTAATAAAGTTTTTTAACTTGATTAACAGGGATTGAGTGGTGTTTTTATTACTGTTTTGTTCTGACATGATGTGAGTTAATTTTAAATCCATAGTACTTAAAGTGTTACACCTGAAATTTTTGACGTTTATTCGATTACCGGAAATCAGCTTGAACAATATACCGTTTTCTTACGTTCCCTTATAAACAATCTTTTTACTGAAAGGTTCCCTATTCTATACGAAATGAGTACGGACAAGTTAAATTAGGACTGTATCATTTTCTTCAACCACTTGAATTATTCCAAAATTCGGAATGTCGTTTTGAAATTGTTTATAACGATACAGACTGATTTTTCTGCAAAGCAAACTGTGAGTTGAGCAATCCTTCACAACAACTCACCAGCTATAATTGCTATCCAGTCAAGTAAGTGATAAGAAAAAGACAGTGGTTATTAATTATGGTGACAGACAGTTAACGGCCGCTATGGATAACTATCCATAACGGCCATTATGACAAGTGTCTTTTTATGCACAGTAACTTGTTGGTGAATGGCTTTTAGCCGGTAGCGCGGGGCTTGAGCACAGTACCTCGATTGGAAAGCTGGACATAATTTTTATAGTCGTCTGAAGTGGACATT
>JBBQCU010000236.1:0-6026 GCA_038319065.1 Methylococcales bacterium | reverse complement strand
ATATGGAACACCGGCTTTTCAGCGGGCTCCTGGTTAGAAAATCAGGGGAAAGCGGCTTGGCCAACTACGCCGGACTCGGATTACACCAAGCGTATTAACTGGTATGGTAAACGCACTGCTGAGATGTGCGATATTTGGCGGTCAGAATGGGTAGGCGAAGAAGACAGGGTAATTTGCGTTTTAGCTGCACAAGCCGCAAGTACCTGGTCTGCCCAAGCAGCACTTGATTGCAGTCTATGGAATGAGGCTCCCTGTCAAGCGCACGGCATTAAAGCGCTAGCCATCGCGCCTTATTTTGGTGACTATCTGGGTGGCTACGCAGCCGAAGCGGAGATAACGGCCTGGACCTCGGATGCGGATGGTGGTTTAAACAGGCTATTCACTGAGCTTGAATTTGGTGGGCAACTCAGTACAGGACCGTTAGGTGGAGCATTGGCTCAGGCCCGTCAACGCGTCATGCAATACAGCGACCTAGCTGGTAGTCGGGGTTTGGATTTATTTGCTTATGAGGGTGGCCAGCACTTGGTCGGGGTAGGTAATGTTATCAATAATCAAACCATCACAAATCTTTTCGTCACTGCCAACCGTGATCCACGCATGGGCGATATGTACAGTAAATTCCTCAATAACTGGCATAGTGCTGGTGGCGGACTATTTATGAGTTTTAACAGCACTGGGCAATATGGACGTTATGGAAGTTGGGGCGTTTTGGAAAACATGGTCCAGACCAGTTCACCCAAGCTTGATGCACTGATTTGTTATGGTGAGAAGTGTTCTGAGCCTTAAAATAATAATTTGATTTTGGCGGCGCGAATAGCGTCGCTGATTTCGATTAATGAATTTTGATTATTAAAATCCTGGGCACTTATGAAGATACCTATACTATCAAGCATAGATATCTACATAAGTTACATTAAAAAATCCCGAGTTATTTCCTGAAAACAGGAAAGCCCATTATAAAGAATAGCAATCCAACATTTACTGAATAGAAAATTTTTTTTATTTTCATGGTATATATTACTATCATTACGAGTATTAAGCTCTGTAGATACTTATTCTTATGGGCCGACACTTGGGCGACCACATCCAATAATCCAAAGTAAAAGAAGCCAAAATGAAGAAAGCCATCTGGCTCTGGCGTTTGCACCGCGTACTTATCGATCACTTTAGGTGGATGCGGCATCTCTCACGACAAGAGCGAACGAAGCGAATGTTGTTTATGAGAGAACGTGACCCGATTTGCCATAATCAGTTGTTTCCTTTTTTTTTATTTAGCGTGGACCTTGCTGAAAGCCATCATATCCAACTACGTGGATTGCCCTTGCACCTCTCCTCGACGATAGCCATCCTTACCATACCCCAAGTGGACGCGGTCTGTTTCCAAACTTGGTTCGACCTGACAAATCTATCCCAACGCATCGAAACCACTTGGCTCGGAGCCAAAATCGCCTATTTCGATTGGTTCGCCCCGACCGACCTGCGTTTTGTGGAAGTGCAAGTCAAACATATTTCAGCCTGTGTGAAAAAACAAACTTTAAGGGATGGCACCCAATACGAGAGTTCCATCCTGTGGCGACACCAATTTGACCGATTACTTCTCGCGCCGGTTCAATCTCGACTCCCCGGAAACCCATTACAAGCTGCCAGAAGAATTTCTGGATAAATTAGTGCTCAGCACCCATTTAGCCTTTTCAGACCATATGTTGACTTATTTTCTAGGCAACTTCCCGCAACGGGAAATCGTAGCATCGACCTGTACGCATGTATCGCTGTTAACGGCATAAACTGGTATAGTTGCATCCGCCAAGAGGCCCTGGAGAAAGTCCCTCAACTGAAAGATAAATTGAATTTACCTGAACCATCCGCAGGAACGGGACGCCATAACACTCCGCCCCTTTGACCTGCTTCATGGGTATTTCCTGGACAGTATTTTCTCGACGATGCGCGCCCGCTCTTGCAACGTTTGGATCTGGAGGATTAGCTATGATGAACGCTCCACACTTTCTTCTTTCAGCCTACTAATGCCCCCCCTGGCGGACTGGGCTCTGTTTCACAAATCGGCGGAGAATGGTCAATTTAATAAAAGCCAATTTTAGAGCAATCTAATTTCCTTTCCTGCTGTAGAGAGTTGATATAAGAGCTAATAAATTAAATTATTTATACATCATGATCACGGCCTTCTCCCTAAAGGAGAGAACGACCACACTTGTTTAGACACTTATGCTGTAGGAGTCTAAATAATTGCTCAACGCAATCAATATGTCATTAATATGCAACAACTATTTTTAATAATGAACAATCAAAACTCGGAATTTAGATAAAAGATAGTCGTAAACCATCTGATTTTTGCGTAAACTGATCCACAATAAATACATTTAAATTATTGATCTAAACATATGAGCTTTATTTTATAGTCACTGCACATCGAAACTCTGCAATTTTTTTTAATTAACGCCGATATCTTTACCCTGAAGAGAACTTATGGATGCCTAACTTTGAAGGGTAAAAAAGTAATTGTCCCGAAAGTTTTGAACTTGAAAGAGCAACAAGGGAATAACCTGAAAATTTAACTCCAGTTTAAATTAGAACAAAATGATTCAAATTATTTGCCGACGTTCAGTTTTATTATGCTGTCTTTTATTGCTGTCCGCCTGTGGTGCCTGGGAAACGATACCAGATGCTACGCCTGATGCAGAAAAGGCTTTTAAAATTCCTGATCGATCCAAGCGTATTTCCGAAGCAAGCGCCATCGAAGCATTCAAAGATGAAACCAAGAAAGTTGACGATTATCTGTTATTTGACGGTGATGATATTAATATTGAAGTAATAGGCCGGCCGGAGTTGTCGGGTATGCAACGCATTGGTCCTGATGGACGCATCACTTTGTCGGTGGTGGGTTCAGTTATGGTGAGAAATCTTACTCGTGAACAAGCTGCTGAAACCATTAACAAAGCCCTTTCCCCTTATTATTTAAATATTTATACCACTGTGCGTGTGGAGCATTACAACTCAAACCGCATTACGATTATAGGCCGGGTTGAACATCCGGGCGAGTTACTGTTCAATACGCCACCTAATTTACTAAGCATTTTAGCGCAAGCGGGCGGTATGCCGTTGCTAAGGAAAGAACAGGTATTAACGCGCTGTGCCATTATTCGCAATGACAAGATATTGTGGATCGATTTATCCCGTTTATTAACTGGTGATACGAATTTAAATGTCTCTTTACAACGTAACGATGTGGTTTACATTCCTGATTCAACGGACACCTCTGTATTCGTTCTTGGCGCGGTCAATCATCCGGGTGTATTCAGCTTAACACCGCAAATGTCGTTTATGGATGCCTTAAGTCAAGCCGGCGGTGTTTCTAAAGATGGCAATTTTAACGAATTACATCTGATTCGTCCCAGCGCGGACGTCAACATGAAAATTGATATGTCGGATGTATTAGCTCCGAAGAAAAACCTCAATGTCGCTATCAATGAAGGCGACATTATTTTTGTCCCACGCCATGGCGTCGGTAAATTCGGCTACATCATGCAACAGATTAATCCCTTCGGCACGTTGTTCACAATTAGTCAAATTGGTGCATTGGTACCCTGATTATGGCTGAATCCAATCTATCACCAAGAGCTAACGAATCGGTTGCGACCGGCGCTGTCATGCCGTTGGTTAGTCTGATAAAGCATTATAAAATTGGTCTTTGTGTTTTTATCGCTATAGTTTTATTGGGCATCCCTTTAGCTTGGTTTAAGGGTAAGCCCTATTTTTCCGCAACTTCAGTTATTTATGTAGCTCCGCGTGTCGCCAATATACTGAGCGAGAATAAAGAACAGGAAATTTCCTCTTACCAGCAGTATAAACAGTTTATTGAACAACAAGCTGGCACAGTTGGCCGCTATGACATTCTGCTTGCCGCACTAAAAAAAATGGGTGATAAGCGATTTTTATGGCAAAAACCTGAGGAAACAGAGCGCCGCGCCGCCGAAAGATTGCAGGCGGCTTTGGTCATTAAGCCTGTAAATGATACTTATTTAATTTCGGTGACGCTGGAATCTGACAAAGCAGAAGGCTTGGATGATATAGTCAATACGGTAGTAGAAACCTATGTTGAAAACGCACATGAGGAGCAATTAATTTACGCGTCTAAAGAACGTGTGGAGATATTGTATAATCAACGGAATAAACTTCAGAACATCATCTCGGACAAAAAAAAGAGCCTGGCGTCACTAGCTCAGGAATTAAGCGTTACCATTTTTGTAGATAGTACGGTTAATCCTTACGATCAATTATTGGCTGATAGTCAGTTGGCTTATTCTGTAGCCCAGCGTGACCGAATGGCGGCAGAAGCCGGTTTGCTATTATTCGAAAATCCTAAAGATCCTAAAGCGTCCACAGCACTTGAATCTGTTGTCGCTGACATCGTCTATAAAGACCAAGGCTTATACAGCTTAAAAGCCAATATGTATCAACGTCGTAGCGAGTTGGTTAGGCTAATTAGTGGATTAGATCCTAAACATCCCGGTCATGAACAGATAAAAAAACAATTGGAAGTGATCGAAGCCGAAGTTGTTGAGGCGACTGATCATTTAACCCAGGATGTAAAACACATGCTTCTGGAGGAGCGCCGCTCTAAAGTTACTTTAACGCGAAAAATAGAACAAGATTTATTAGATCAAATTAACACGCAAAAGAAAAATGCAGCTTGGTTTTCTACTCGTTACAATAACGCGCTAACTTTGAATCATGATATAAAGAGTTATTATGATCAACTTAAACTAGTGGAGGATCGCATTGGTTTTCTTGAACTGGAGTCCAAAGCGCCAGGCTTCATTCGCATGGATAGCCCCGCAAGACCGCCAGAACAGTCTATACGCGGCGGTCGTAAAAAAATATTCATAATGATGCTAATGGTCGGTATCATCGCAGGATTAGGTGTGCCCATTACTGTAGATATACTAGACCGTCGCATTAGAACTGCCGGTCAGGTAGAAAAAATGATCGGTTATAAGCCGCTGGCGGCATTGTTAGAGCCCGGCCAGGGCGATGCATCAATAAGAACGATAGCAGATCAAAAGCGGCGTTTGGCATTAGCATTAGAGCGTGAACGTAAGCAGTCCGACAGGCCTGGCAGTTTGATTTTATTAACTTCGGTCAAACCTCAAAGTGCGGTTACTTCCTTAGCAATCGACCTCGCGCTGGATTTCAAAAAGATGGGTACACGCGCAGTTGTCCTTGAAGTTAATCCATTAAAGTCAGATAAGCGCTATTTGAGTATGCCTGTTGCTGCAGGGTTATTAAATTTGATTCTTGATCCAGATCTTGCCCTATCGCAAGCCGTCAGCCCTGCTGATGATAATTACCCTGACCGTATCGCTATCGGTTTTTCAACTGAGAGGTTACTATTTGACTATCAGCGTTTGCAAGCTATTTTAGAAATAATTTCCGAAAAATATCCAGTTGTTATTTTAGATGCAGCCCCTGTTTTATTATCGGCAGATGCGGAATTCTTTGCAAGTATCAGCGATATAACCCTGTTATTAATAGCTGCTCATCAGACAATGCCAGGTGAAATAAAACGGGCTGTACAGTTGCTGGAGCGCATAAATCCAGAAGTAATCGGCTTTGTGGTAACACGCCTGGAGATTTTTCTAGGGGGTGGTTATTACGCCTCCATGAACAAGTTTGATTCCGACCTACCGCAAGCAGATGCTAATTTCTTTGCTAAATATTTCAAGAAAAAAAATGCCACTTAAACAAACACGATTACTTTATCTGTTACACAGTGGCAATTTATATGGCACCGAACGCATGGCTTTGGTGACTTTAGACGGCTTGCGTGATGCGTTTGTGCCGCTATTATTGGCACCCCCCGGACCAGTACATGGCGCGGCACAAGCTCTAGGTATTGAAACGCATGAATTTAGGGGTGGATGGGATTTATTTCGACAAATACCTGCACTTTTACGCAACTCCAAGAAAATCGCTGTTTGCGCGACAGGGGTTTCGCATTCTTTGATATTTAT
>JBBQCU010000235.1:0-6053 GCA_038319065.1 Methylococcales bacterium | reverse complement strand
AAGATTTTTTATCTTTGGCGACCTTATCTTAAAGATGCCGATGATGACTTTTTGCTTGATTTAGCCGTTAAAGCGAACGCTGATTTTATTATAACGTTTAACAAAAATGATTTTGCTGGTGTAGAGAAGTTTGCTATTCAAGTTTTTACCCGAAAGAGTTCCTACAAAAAACAGGTGATTTGCTATGACTCAGATAAATATTACTATTCCGGACTCAATTTATAACGGTGTGCAGGAACTAGCCTCTAAAGAGAATATATCGATTGATCAGTTTGTAGCGTTAGCATTGGGGGAAAAAATGTCGGCGTTAATGATTGAAGATTATTTATTACATTCCGAAAGAAGTCATTACGAGATAATGGAATCATGGCGAGAATCGCTGCGGCGGCAGTCAATAAAATAGGGCGGAACCGTCGAACAGTGGATTCGACGATAGCTGTCCAAGTGTCTAATCCTGCTTTTTCGTCCTGCTCGATTTGATCCACCAGAATGACGGAATTACGCATAATCATCCCAGCGAGCGCAATAATCCCTAATAAAGCAACAAAGCCGAAAGGTGCGCCAAATAGCATTAACGCGAAGGCCGCTCCATTCACGCCCAGCGGCGCGGTCACAAACACCAAAAAAGTTCGAGATAAATTCTGTAGCTGCATCATCAACAGGATAAGGGTGGCGATAACCACCAGCGGAATCCAGGTCAGAATCGATTTTTAGGCAGTCCAGGCATCTTCTTTTGCCGCGTCGGTCTCGATTAAATAGACGGTTGGCAATTGCTTTTGTAGGGCTTCCAGTTTTGGAACAATCTGCCCTGCGACATCAGGAGCTAACATACCCTCTACGACATCGGCACGTACTGATACCGCTGGAAATCGGTTGCGCCGCCAACGTACCCCGTCTTCAAAGGTCGTTTCGGTTGTGACCAACTGCGACAGCGAAACCGATTTATTTTGATATGTCGGTAGTTTGATATTGGGCAATTTATCGACCCCCATGTGTAACGGGTGCTGCGCCCGCCAGACGATATCAATTAATTTATCATCCTCACGGAACTGACCAACCGGAATACCCGTGTAATGCGCCTGTAATGCTTGAGAAAGACTAGCGGTCGAAACCCCAAGTGCACGTGCTTTATCCTGATCTAAAACCAGGCGGACTGAGGGGATGCGCTCATGCCAGTCGTCATTCACATCTACAATATTGGCGTTAGCCCTGACAACCTCAGCCACTTGATCGGCGATCATTCTAACCTGACTGGCATCTTCACCCAAAACCCGGAATACGATTGGATAATCCATAGGCGGCCCGACGTTGAGGCGCATCACCCGCCCGCGCACTTCAGGAAAATCGGTGGCTAACGTCTGCCTGATCCGTTGCATGACCCGTTCACGGGCAGTGTTGTCCTTAGTCACCAAAACGAATTCAGCTAAGTTAGTATTGGTCAGTTGTTGAACAATGAGCAAGAAAAACCGTGGCGTGCCGCCACCGATATAGCTCGCATAACTCACTATTTCTTCATCTTTGGCGAGAATAGCTTCCATCCGTTTGGCCACTGTTTCAGTTTGCGCGAAGGCGCTACCTTCTGGAAGCCATAGATCGAGGATTAGTTCCGATCGATTTGATAACGGAAAAAACTGTTGAGGAACCTTGGTCAATGTCACCACGCCCAAAGCGAATAGAACGATGGTTGCGAAGATGATGGTTTTACGGCGTTCCAGGCAGCAATCAACCCAGCGACGCAAGCGATTGTAGAAAGGGGTAGCAAAGTAATCGTGTTGCGTTTGAGCAGTATTCACTTTAACTTTGAGGATTAAATAGCCCATATAAGGCGTGAATACCACTGCGCCTATCCAGGAAAGAATAAGCGAAATACCGACCACCTGGAATATAGCAACGGTATATTCGCCCGCTGATGATTTCGCCAAGCCCACTGGCAGAAACCCTGCTACCGTAATCAGGGTGCCGGTCAGCATGGGAAATGCTGTAACCCGGTAAGCATAGGTCGCGGCACGCATTCGATCCCAACCCTGTTCGAGTTTTTGTGCCATCATTTCAATGGCAATCATGGCATCATCCACCAGCAATCCCAAGGCCAAAATCAGTGCGCCCAAGGAGATACGATGAATTTCCAAACCGAACAGCAATATACAAAGCAATGTTCCGGCCAGCACAATCGGCACTGTCAGTGCGACGACCGAACCTGCTCGCATCCCAAGGCTTAAGAAGCTAACCAGAAGTACCGCCGCCAACGCTTCCCAGAAGGTACGCAAGAATTCGCCGATAGCGGAGTTAACCACCCTGGATTGGTCGGCTACCTTTTCAACATCAACGCCAATGGGTAGATTAGCCTCAATATCAGCCATGGTACTTTCAAGTGATTTGCCCAATGCCAATATATCAACTTTGTTACTCATGGTGACGCCCAGACCAATAACATCCTTACCATTGAACCGCATTTTGAATTCAGCGGGATCGATGTAACCTTTGGTTACCCTGGCAAAATCACTTATTCTGAAAGTGCGTCCTTCGATACGAACCGGAAGATTCGCAACAGTCTCCACCGAATCGAATGAACCGGTAAGCCGAATAGGTAGATTCTGATGCGGAGTGATGAGCGTTCCTGCGGGTACCATGGCATTTTGCGCTTGCATAACCTGGGCAACCGATGCCACATCCAGACCCAGTTCAGCGAGCTTCTTATCGGAAAACTCAACATAAATTTTTTCATCCTGCACACCGATGAGATCGACCTTTTCAACATCTTTTACGCGCAGGATTTGTTGCCGTGCCGAATCGACAATGTCCTTAAGTTCCGCATAACTAAAATCTTCCCCGGAGAAGGCATACAATAAACTATAGGTATCGCCGAACTCGTCGTTGAAAAAGGGACCGATCACACCGGGCGGCATTGATAGTTTGATGTCGGCAATCTTTTTACGTGCTTGATACCAAAGATAGGCAATTTCGGTCGCTGGAATATCTTCCCGTGGCGTAACGAAAATCACGGATTCGCCGGGTTTTGAATAACTGCGTAAATAGTCCAGGTTTGGCAGTTCTTGCAGCTTTTTTTCAAGCCTATCGGTCACTTGGTTCTCGACCTCAAGTGCCGTTGCCCCAGAAAACAGGGTTTTAATCACCATCAACCGAAAGGTAAATTTCGGGTCTTCCCGCTGTTCTAAAGTGAAATAAGCGAAAATTCCACCCAACAACAGCAATACCATAACAAAACCCGTGAAAGCACGATGTTCCAGTGCCCATTCGCTTAAATTGAAATGCTTCATGGCTGTTGACCTGGAACGACAGTTTCCTGAGCTCTCCCGGCTATTGGAAGTGACTCTGGCAGGCGCACAGTTTGCCTCTCCTTGATACGCTGTGCACCGGCACTGACGATTAATTGCCCCGCTTTAAGTCCTTCAACAGCCGTCAATTCATCCGCCAATGCGATTCCAATTTGAACCGGTACAGCCTTAACATGATGGCTACCTTCATCTACTAACCATACTTTCTGCTGCTTGGGCTGATCCTGAGAAGTAAAAACAGCTGAAAGCGGCACGGCGATGTGTCCGGTTTTATCCGAAGCTATCCAAACCGTAGCGGTCATACCCAGATGCGCCTCTTCCTGCCCATCCAGCAATGTCGCTTTGGCTTGATAAGTGCGGCTAGCCGGATTAGCAGAAGCACTTATTTCGCGAATTTCCGCATTGAATTTACGTTCACCCTCTGACCACGAGCTTACGTCCACTCGCTTATGGTTTTTTATCTCAGAAATGCGCTGCTCGGGTATGTCGAAGTGGATTTCTTTTTCATCCAGTTGAGCCAGTTTGACTACAGGCTGGCCAGCGGCAACAACCTGTCCTTTTTCAACTTCCAAAGCGGTAATAACACCATCGCGATCGGCTGATAATTCAGTGTAATGGAGTTGATTTATCGTTTGTTTTAACTGTGCTTCAAGTGCAGAAACCCGTTCCTGTGCATTAGTGTATGCCGTTTGGTGGCGATCAAAATCAGGGTTACTGATAACCTCTTGCTCTAAGAGTTCCCGGTAACGTGTCAAATCATCCCTGGCAAAATCCCGATCGGCTCCGGCGGGCTTGATCTGAGCTTTCAGGGCTTGTACGGCAAGTTGAAAATCACTGTTATCGAGCCTTGCCAATAGCTGTCCCTTGCGGGCACGATCCCCAATCTCAACGGGTCTTGCTATTATCTTGCCAGCCACCCGGAAGGATAAGGTCGTCTCAAAGCGTGTCCGTACCTCTCCTGCGTAAGGTGTCATGCGCCCTTCGCTGTTATATCCAACTCGAAATACTTTGACCGGACGTGCTGGCAATTTAACTTCCTGGTTTTGACTGGAACATCCCATCAACAGGGATACAAACAAGAACAGACACACCAAAGACTTGAACAAACGAAATTTAATACGCTTAGCCATTAATAATCCATTATAAATGTAGATACACCTTTTATGTTAAAAATATTCTGACCTTTGCTAATAGCCTATTACCTGAGGCTTCAGCTTAGACCAAAATCCTTCCTCAGGCTTGAATCCACAAGGAAAGAGGGCATGAAACGGCGTAATTTGCTCAGTACCGATGCTTTGCCTTTAGGGGGGCGTCGCATTCTCCATGCTCCAAATGCTGCATCAAGAATCGTATCCGCCACTCCATAAGGCTCGGGGGCACTACTCATGTTCTTATAAAATGCCTGAGATACGCGACCGCGCTCGTCGTCATATGCCGAGATTAATGAGGCGGCCTGTGGCGAATTGGCATCCAAACTGGTTCTGGTGAATCCGGGTTCGACGAGTACCACGCGGATTCCGAACTGGCGTACCTCATGGTCCAAGGATTCGGACAATCCTTCGACAGCGTGCTTGGATGCTGCATACATACCCATGTAGGGAGCCGGAAGAAAACCCAGCACCGAGCTGGTATTAATGATTCTTCCAGAGTGCTGCGCGCGCATATGCGGAAGCACCGCCTTGGTTGTACGAAGGATGCCGAACACATTGGTGTCGAACAGCGACGAGGCTTCGGTAATCGATGATTCCTCTACCGCGCCAAGCATCATCACGCCCGCGTTATTGACGAGTACATCGATGCGTTTGGTCTGATCAATGATGGCTTGGATTCCGCGCTGAACGGAAGCATCGTCGCGAACATCCATCCCGACCAACTCTACTCCGGGCAATGGAGCAACATTGGCGATATTACGCACCGTACCAAACACTTGGCATCCCCGCTGGACAAACTTTTCTGCGGCTGCACGTCCGATGCCCGATGACACGCCGGTCACAATTACGACTTTGTTATCGAATTTCATTTTCGTGCTCATCACCCTCTCCAATAAATGTATATACACCTAATTACTAAAAAAATTATCCTGTTTGAGATACATCAATCAACTTGAGATATCTCAATCAACGCGGACAAGTCCGCCATTAAACTCTGTAAGCGCTCCTCACTCATGCTTTCTCTGATCTTGGCTTGTGCTCGTTGCCACAGTGGGTAGGCATCTAACAGAACGGCGGAACCCGTTTCGGTAATCATCACCCTACGAGTACGACGATCTTCACCTGGGGTAACACTAACAAGTCCCTGCTTTTCCATCACTTCCAAATTGCGGCTTAAGGTTGTGCGATCCATGACAACTTTCTCGGCCAACTGTGTTACCAATACAGAACCAATTATCTTTAGTGCCACAAGTAATGAATACTGGGTTCCACGAATGCCTGTCGGTCGCAACATTTCATCGTATAGTTGGCTTACTGCACGGTTTGCCTTGCGTAGATTGAAGCCTATGCAGTCTAGGCAACATACATAATCTGGCATTTTTGACGATTCAGTTACATCGGGCATATTTAATTTCAAAATGATTTTAAAAAGGAGTATATACACATTGTACGATTTGTCAAAGTTTTTTGAAAGATTATGTTGAATTCTTACACCCAAGTACGATCGAGGCATTAAACCAGTATCGAAAGCAGACATTAATCATTCTGGTTATGGTGGCCTCCATTCACTATATACAGGGACAATAAAGTTAAATAGCCTGGTGAT
>JBBQCU010000234.1:0-6067 GCA_038319065.1 Methylococcales bacterium | reverse complement strand
TTCGGCCAGTTGGACGAGCAGTTGAAGCGTCTCATCCGTGATGCGGTTTTTTGAATAGTCGAGGTAAAGGCCGCAAGCTTCGGCGACAAAACGCTCACCACGCCGGGGATCGTCAGCGAATAGCTGCCGCAAATGTAGCGTGCGAACTTTCTGAAAATGCACCTGTAGTGCTTTCCAGGCCGGTTGCGCTGTTAGTGACGGCGGCGGGGTTTTAACAGGTTCGCTCATGATTTGTTAGCTCCTTTTTGATTGGATGGTTTACTTACATCTTTCGCATCTGTCAGTACAGGGTTGTGCCAGCAGCCGTCTGCTGCGATGAGCGCATCAGCCTGTTTCGGCCCCCAACTGCCGCGCTTGTAGGGGCGGGCCCGGAGGTGGGTATTAAGAATCGGGTCGACCACTGCCCAGGCGGCCTCAACCGCGTCCTCACGGGTGAAGAGAGCGCCGTCGCCTTCAATAGATGGATCGGCTTGGATCCATCTATTGAAGGGGCATCAACTGAAGCAATTCCTCCAGGTGCTCTACATGCTCCTCTTCCACTGAGAGAATTGATGCTACGAGGCGCTGACGCGTTTGGATCCTGCATACTCAGATACTGTATAAATAGCAATAGCTGTCGCTCAGCTAATAGGCATTCTGTTATCTGGTTACCCGTCTCAATAATAACTATTGAGAAAATTTCTGAAACCCAGTGAATTAATTCAATAAATTAGTTTGTTTATTTAGAACAATGCGAATGCGCGACATTAAAGTCGACTTGCCCATTGGCTTCTTTATCCATGCAAAGCCAATACGTTAGCGGTTTCAAATCCTTTTTGCACGAATCAGATAGCGACGCTACCGCAGTTTTGCCCGTCTCTTTGGCCTTTTCCTGTTGTTCGAAGCGCTGAGTAGCGCGTAAGCAGATATTGAAGGCTTCGCTTTGCTTGTCGACAGAGTCCGCACTACGGGCTTCATCAACTCGGCCTTTTATTTGGTCTTTGTTCATATGGGTTTCCTCTTTGGTTTCTTCAGCATAAGCGCCAAATGAGCAAACAAGCAAAGCCATGATTGCTGATAAACCGATGGTTTTCATGTGGGTGACTTCCTTAACTTTACCTTTGGTTTCTTCGACTCTGCCTTTTACTTGATCTTCGTTCATGATTTTCTCCTGGTAATTATTTAGTCATGACTACATAGCCATGAGCAAAGCGTGGGATGAAGTTCCCTAACGCCTACTTGAGATATTACAGATAAAACCTTAGATCGTCGGTACGGTAGCGAACAAAGAAGTGTAACCCTCATTGTATTCAGTGAGCGGCTGCTTTCGAGGGGCGCTTTTGACATGCAAAAGTGGATAGCTAAAAATTACGACTGCCTGCAATTTGGTTAGGAGCGGACTCTCACTGCGCGGTTTGCTGGTGCAACTCAATGATAGGTTTTGGCCGTGAGTTGCCCGTCATCACTGCATCACAATGAACGTTAGCTATCCAAAAATGCTTGTGTCAGCATCCGACCCTAGAGTGACTGATGGCAGATATAAAATTTATTTATCTATCTTACCGGACTTGTAAAATGTCCATCTTAATCTATATTTAAATTGTACCTCCTGTTCTCCTCTTGGTATGCATTACTTATAGATAGCCGGTGATTAACTGTTAGTCACCGGCTTTTTTTATCTTGAAAAGTTTGACCAGGATTCACTATTTGTTGAGCACAATCCATTCAATGTTGACCCTGACTATCAATTTATTCGGGGCAAAATTATAAACACTCGACGATATTAACTTGCTTAAATTTCAGCTTAAAGAATTACAGAAAACGCTGAAAGACATTCGTAGACATTAAGGCTCTGGTTGAGGTAAGCCCATCTTATTGAAAAGATAATATTAGCCTGATGTCTGTAGAAATCACTTGCATGGATTTTTCCTGCAATTATTTTATTTATGCCGAAAAATAAGCTATAAAGAGTATTAAAATTCACATAACCTAACCGTTATTACACAGGAACCGCTCCATGAATAAATCGGAACTCATCAACGCTATCGCTGAACACGCTAATTTAACTAAAGCAGACGCAGGTCGTGGCTTAGATGCCTTCATCAAAACCATCGAGACCACTTTAAAAACCGGTGATTCAATTTCCTTGGTAGGCTTTGGCACTTTTACTGTCAAGGAAAGAGCAGAGCGTACAGGTCGTAATCCGCAAACTGGTCAGGAAATTACTATTGCGGCTGCAAAAGTCCCTTCCTTTAAACCAGGTAAAGGGTTGAAAGACGCCGTTAACGGATAGCGACTGGGGCAAGTCAGATCAATATCTTCTATTTAACAGGCACCTGGAAAAATAAGCCCATAAAAATAAGTGCAAAGCTGAAGGATAGATTAAATGGCATTAACCAAGGCAGATTTTGCTGACCAATTGGGTTTAAACAAACGCGAAGCAAAGGACATGGTCGAGTTATTTTTTGAAGAAATTAAAGAGACTTTAGAGCAGGGCGAGCCCGTAAAAATCTCAGGATTTGTCAATTTTGCCCTCCGCGACAAAGTCGGCCGTCCTGATAGAAATCCAAAAACAGGCGAAGAAATCCCGATTTACAGCCAGGCGAGTTGTAACATTCAGAGCAAGTCAAAAGCTTAAAGCACATTTAGGTCAAACTGCTTCTAATAGTTGCCAATCATTAAAATTTATAAAAGAGGTGTGAAACTGTTATGACTGAAGTATTGTTAATATTAATCGCTATTATTGTTGCCTATGTCATTTATGTGATCGTGAGCGAAGAAAAAACAACATCCAATTTCGAAGTAAGTCAGGAAAAGCCAGTAGATGCCATTAAACAATCAACACCACAGTCAGCTCCAAAAATCGAAAAGGTCGCGGCAGTAAAACCGGTTGGTTCAGCTACCAGTAAACCTGAGCCGGCTCCTGCAACACAGAATACTGGAAAACGAGGATTAAAAAACCCGAATACAGGCGAAGTAGCCACAACTTATAGTAATTACCGTTTTACCAAGCGCTGGATTAAGGAGGCGTTGGTCGCAGAAGGATTACTGGATAAGGTTTACAAAAACGAGGAGCTGAATGCAGAAATAGAAGCGACGATAAAAGGGGCTGTGGTCAAGCTTGAATCAATCGATATATACCGTGTTTGAATGAGATTGACGGGTTACTTATTTGTCGCCAATCTCGGCGTGTATTTATTTATCTATCGGAAATCGTTATTTCGGTTGTTTCGTTGAATAGCCCTTTAAACCAAGGCAATTTGGTCATGCAAAGAATGAATGATACGGGCTCTTGCCGAATCTTTTTGCGACTTGCGGGTAATCTTAGCGCGGAGAATTTGAGGCGTTATGCCTTTAAACCTTTATTTATTGCTCATTAGGCAATTGTTACTCGGAGTTGCAGCATGGCTGATTTGTTTGAAGAAAAAGCGCGGGACTGGGATGCTAACGATATGGTCAGAGGCTTGTCCCTGGACATCGGTGCAGCTATCAAAGCCAACGTTATTTTAGATGAAACAATGAACGTAATGGACTTTGGCGCCGGCACCGGCTTGATCACTTCGCAAATCGCCGGTAAAGTTGAAAAAGTGACTGCTGTCGATGTGTCCCGGGCCATGTTGGACAAACTGATGGCCAAAGAGGAGTTGCAGCAGGGCAAGGTGGAGGCGCTGTGTTCGAATATTCTGGAACAACCACTGGCGATTTGTTTCGATCTGATCGTCAGTGCTATGGCCATGCATCATGTGGAAGACACCGATAAGCTGGTGTCGTGTTTTGCCGAACACCTGAAACCGGGTGGCAAGTTAGCGCTTGCGGACTTGGATGAAGAAGACGGGACGTTTCACCCTGCCGACATAGAAGGGGTCTACCATAACGGCTTCAACCGTGACGCCTTCCGGTCACTGTTGTCACGTCACAATTTCAAGGATATCCACTTTATGACGGCCCACACGATTCATAAAGAGGACAAGTCGTATCCGGTGTTTCTTGTTCTGGCGGCCCGAGCCTGATACCGAAAGAAAGACGGAGCATATGATGGCAAAAACCATGCGTTGGCACCGCATCACACTCTCGCGGCAGGAATACGAATCCGGTGAGATGGCCGTGCTCTCTGGCGCATTCCGGGCTGCTTATATAGCTAGAAACGGGCCAGAGGGCATGGCGATGTTTGGATGCTGGGCTGATGATGGAACTTGCTATCTCGTTTATACCACGCCTGGATCGGTACGACATATCGACCCTCTATTGGAGGCGTATTCAGCGCATCCGGTCGATACGCCGGATCCTGCCAGTTTATCTTTGATCGTTGGGGACGAATCGGGTCGCTCCCGCTCTGAGATCGGATTCGAGGCCTGATACAGTCGGTTGACTGAGAGTTTTTTCAAAAGTGGTTAAAAAGTATCACGTCCCATCGTTTGCCCGATGTTGGACCGGGCCGACGGCGCCTGCCTGGTCTATGCCCAACGTCCGGTCGCTTGCCGAACATTCGGTTTCTATGTCCAGCGTGACCTGGGTCTTTACTGTAAGGACATCGAATCGCGCGTAGCCGATGGCGCGTTGACGGGGGTGGTGTGGAGCAACCATGACAATATCGATCATCGTCTCTGTGATCTAGGAGAACCCCGCGATTTGCCCGAGTAGTTTGCGCGATGAAAGAGAGCATTGATTGAAATGGTGGTATCGACCTAATACGACAGTCTTTAAACCCAATGGTAATTGACAGCGTGATTGCTTCATACCGGTCATTCAGGTTTTTAAATTTTTTAACGCCTTCATCGTCAACATCCGACCCATTGCGGTCAACCAAATACTTTTTTAAATAATGAGATAACATCTGAGCTGAATAGCGAGGCTTGTAGTGTCGCTTTCGAGCGGTCTGTTCTGCGCGTCTTTTATTACCTTATCTTTGCCTGATTACGTACAAGTTTTAACCAAACCATGTGGCATTCTAAAATTGTGATACTTGTTTGCCTTGGCGGTAAACTGTTTAAAGTAAGGCTTTGAAACAGCTATAAGAGAGGTTTAAATACTAACGACGCGAAAACGCACGCTAAGGAATTAAACAACCTAATTAGGTGCGTCCCTTAACGTACGATTTTTCCGTTCCGTGAGTAGACGCCTCATACGGGCTGTTACTCGCTATTACCAACCTGCATCCGCTTTTTTCAATACATAAGCCGCTACATTTTCAATATCGGCTGCATTGATAGTACCTAGTTTGCCAAAAGCTGGCATAGGCGGTTTGCCATTGGTGACTAGCTCAATAATGGCTGCGGCTGAGTTCATTTTGTTGGTTTCTAAATCCTCTTTGCTTAGAGACTTGCTAGCTGCCATGACATTTTTGCCACCTGAATGACAGGTCGTGCAATTTTTTGTAAATATTTCTTTCCCTTTCTCCGCATCTGCTGCCAGGGTAGAGCTTGCAAAGCTGATAAGTGTTAAGGCTGCTACTGAGATAATTGTTTTCATTTATTTGTACACGTTAAAAAAGTTTCATTAAAAAAACTCGTAGATACCAGCTTGCGAGTTCACCCATGCTTCATTTACTACCACTAAGATACGCCCGTTTACCAAAAACTAAAACACCGTTGACTCATTATTAACGGTTTTTTATTTACTCACAAGAATAACTTTGCGATCATTATTTTACTTGCTCGCATCAGTGACACATTTCTTGGTAAAGCTATTCTTCGCTGCACCCTTCAACTTCTTCTCACCTGCTTTTGCATCGCAATCCGCTTTGGCAGCATTTACCTTGGCATCTTTTTCACATTTTTTGATAAAGCTGTTTTTAGCTGCGCCAGCCAATTTCTTCTCGGCAGCCTTGGTATCACAACTTGCATTGGCGGCATAGACAGTCTGGCTTGCCGATAATAAAACTACCAGCGCAAAAACTATTTTTTTCATCTTGTTCTCTCCAAAGATAATGAATGAAAATCATATTCTATCCTAACTCGCCGGATTAGGCCTAAAGTCAGCTAGTCGCAACCGGTCACGGTAGCCAGTTCGTGGCCGTCAGATGTTATTCGTCAACTTCAAAAAGCCAATCTCAATACCGGTCATTCAGATTTGTAATATTATCTTGATC
>JBBQCU010000233.1:0-6068 GCA_038319065.1 Methylococcales bacterium | reverse complement strand
GCCTGATTGCAAGAGGCAGCACTAATGCCGAAGCCGCTGCAATCAAAAGCACAACAAACGCCAGCAGAATCCTGAGCTTATAAGGTTTAAAAAACACCCCAAGCCGGCTTAAAATTTTGATTTTAGCGGTACCGGAATCAGCAGAATTATTGTTCAATATTATTTACACTTTTGTGGTGCATAGTATGCACCACATTTAAACATAAAACCGGTTGCTTACAATACCGTATGGGAAACTGTTTTACCAAAAACACAGAGAGCTATTGAATTCCCTATGCTCGTTGTTTTAGGCATTGATATTGCTAGAATTATTGGTCTATATGAAGCGTATTTCTGAGAGACTTCAAATGAACTCAATATCTTATCGAAAAGCACTCAACTTATTCTTCTTTGCCGGCATTGTTGCATTGGTTATTTTACCCGATGTGGTCTTCGGCTTATTTTTCGAACTACTCCACCTCTTGCTTGAGTTAGCCCATATCCTTTTCGAGTTTATCGAGGTCAACCTCGATCATCTTGTCGAGCATATTTTCGAAACGGACATTCATCAAACCCAGGTGATCGTCTTTTATCTGATGCTGTCTATCGCCTTCGTTGGTCTCTATTACGTCAGGGGTCTACTGCCTCGCCTCTATCATCAGTCCAGGGAAAATTTGCTTGCTGCCTGGATGGAGCAAAAAGCTTTCGCTTCTCTCTATTGGCGCAATCTGACTTTAATTAATAAGATAAAACTGGCTGCAATCTCGACTGCAGGGATTTACTGCATTATCTTATTAAATTTTTAACTGATCGCAGCTTACGCGTATTTTTCACAATATCAATTGATTCTCTCTGTTAAATCTGTTTTAACCTAATAAATCAGTTTTGGTTTAAGCTCCCTCTCCTTCTGATCACTTCGATTCTGCTCGGCATTGTTCAGGGCAGATTTCTTCCGCAAGTGAGAAAGAACTAATTCTCTTAATTTTGTTGAGCGTAGTCGAATAAAACACATAGGACACGAAGTTTTTGCCTTGGCTTTTTCTTCGTGTTCTTTCGACTGCGCTCAGGGCAGTCATCGTGGTTAATTAACTAAAATATAACTTTTGTATAACTTATGATACGCTATTAACAGTATTTAACTATCCGTGAGGTCATTATACCAAGTGCCACATTACGAAATTTAGGTGGGTCGATTGCAATAGCATTACCAAAAAAATTATTATCAACACTTGGGCTTAGTTCAGGCAGTGAAGTAGATATTGCCATTAAAGATGGCAGCATGATTATCAGACCAGTAAAGAAAAAATATACCCTGGAAGAAATGATAGCAGGTATGGAAATTGGGGATTTACCGAGTGATGATGAATGGGAAAACGCTCCATCTGCGGGTAAAGAAGTGCTATGAAATCACCAAAACGGGGTGACATTATCAATCTTAGTTTGGACCCCACTCATGGCAATCAACAATCAGGTTATCGATCTGCCCTTGTCATATCAGCCAATGCTTTTAATGTCCTGGGCATGTGTATGGTTTGCCCGATTACCCAAGGTGGTAACTATGCGCGAGGTCAGCAATGGGTTGTTTCTCTTAACGGTACAGGCACAGTTACTCAGGGAGTTGTGTTGTGTAATCAAGCCAGGATGATCGATTGGCAAGCACGAAAAGCCAAGATAATTGAATCAGTAGACGTTTATATAACCGAAGAAGTGATCGCAAAGTTAGCTACCATACTTGAGTAAATTGCCTGGTAGGATAGGTTGATTCTTACTTTCCCGGATTTATTGATGCGCACAGCGCACCCTACATAACTTCCCGTGTTTAATGGTGTGCACAGCAGACCCTGCATGATTTTAGCCGGAGTAAAAAAACATGTTTTTTTACTCCGGGAAAAAATAAGCACAATCTCTAATCGACAAGCAAAAAAAGGGGGGCATAAAGCCCCCCACAAATGAGCGCACCTCAAACTTGTCCGGCAGGTTTGTTTTTGTTGATATTGATTTTTACCGGTTTACTGATATCAACTTTTTCCTGCTTTGTATAAGTCGTTTTACTGGCTGAATCATTGTCGTCTTGTGGTGGCCGAGGATCTTTGCCAGCCATCAAGTCATCTATTTGATCTTTATCAATGGTTTCCCATTTCATCAAGGCATCAGCCATTTTGTGGAGAATACTGATATTTTCCTCCAAAATAGTTTCTGCACGTTTGTAGTTACAATCTATGACAGCGCGTATTTCTTCATCGATATGGTGCGCGACGGTGCTGGACACTTTACTGCCTTGTGAACCAGGATAGCCCATGAAAGGTTGTCAACCTTCCTCACCATAAACCAGGGGACCCAGTTTGTCGGAAAAGCCCCAACGAGTAACCATGTTGCGCGCCAGTTCAGTAGCCCGCTCAATGTCGTTGGACGCACCTGTCGTTACGCGATCGCCTCCATAAATCATGAGTTCCGCAATTCTTCCGCCAAACAAACTGGCTATTTGACTTTCCAGTTTGCGTTTGCTGGCGCTGTATTGGTCTCTTTCAGGTAAAAACATGGTTATACCCAGAGCCCGGCCTCTCGGCATGATGCTAACTTTATAGACTGGATCGTGATCGGGCGATGACTGTCCAACGATACAATGCCCTGCTTCATGATAAGCTGTTAGTAACTTGTCATCTTCCGTCATCACCATCGTATGCCGCTCGGCGCCCATCAGAATCTTGTCTTTGGCTTTTTCAAGATCACTCATATTGACTTGCTGCTTGTTCGATCTTGCTGCAAACAATGCGGCTTCATTGACTACATTCGCCAATTCCGCACCTGAAAAACCTGGTGTACCTCTGGCAATGTCTCTTAACTTTACATCATCAGCAGCAGGCACCTTTTTGATATGTACGTTCAGAATTTGTTCCCGGCCTCGTACATCCGGCAAGCCAACATTAACCTGACGGTCAAAACGGCCCGGTCTGAGCAAGGCTTTATCCAACACATCGGCGCGGTTGGTTGCAGCGATTACAATAACGCCTTCATTGCCGGTAAAACCGTCCATTTCCACCAGTAACTGATTCAATGTTTGTTCACGTTCATCATTGCCTCCGCCCATGCCGGCACCACCTCTTTGGCGGCCGACGGCATCGATTTCGTCAATGAATATGATACAAGGTGCGTGTTCCTTAGCCTGGGCAAACATGTCCCTGACTCTGGACGCACCCACACCGACAAACATTTCTACAAAATCAGATCCGGAAACTGTAAAGAACTTAACACCTGCTTCACCGGCAATCGCTCTGGCGATCAAGGTTTTACCAGTGCCCGGAGGGCCTACCATTAAAATCCCCCGCGGTATTTGGCCACCCAGTTTCTGGAATTTCAGCGGGTCTGCCAGGAAATCGACCAGTTCAGCCACTTCTTCCTTGGCTTCTTCACAACCTGCCACATCAGCAAATGTGGCGGTCAATTTGTCTTCTTCGAGCAGCTTGGCTTTGCTTTTACCAAAAGCATTACCGCCCATGCCGGCGCCTTGCGTTTTACGCATGTAGATTATCCACACCGCAATTAACAGCAGCATAGGAAACCACGATATGAACATCTGCATAAAAAGCGATTGTTGTGCAGGTGGTCTGGTTACTACCTTAACACCGGCACTTAAAAGATCATCTATCAAATGAGGGTCATTCGGATTGAACGTTTCATAGTCTTGACCATCCAGAGTACGGAGCTTGATTGATTGCCCCGTCATATCGACACGATCAACCAGTTTATTCTTAACCTTGATTATAAATTCCGAATAGGGCAAGGGTTCATTTACCGGCGGTGTCGTGTTTACGCGGTTGTATATTAAAAATGCACCCGCTAACACAACGCTCCAAAGGAGCGTGTTTAGTATAATTTTTTTCATGGTTCAATCTCCTGACCTTAAAAGTAAGGTTATTATGTAGCGTTGCGGTTACCTACAGCTGCATTCAAAACTGGATGTTTCAACGTTACCCTGACATCAGTCTGAAATGTTTTTTACTAATCCTACTGTTTTAGTAGGTTTTATATTAACTATCTTTAACAGTTTTGTACATTATAAAAAGCTTATTAATTGCTCGCCAAAGCTGCGTCTTATTTTATCAAGCGCCATTACCTGAATTTGTCTAACACGTTCACGGGTTAAATTAAGCTCTGCGCCAATTTCCTGTAAAGTCATTTCACTGTCAGCATTAACACCAAAATGGCAACAAATAACTTTGGCCTCTCTGGGATTAAGGATTTTTATGGCCTTACTTATCAAATTTTCAAGATCGGTTTGTGCTATTTTCAAGAAGGAATGCGTAAAAATCTGCTGTTCCAGAAAATCAATAGGGGCAAATGAACTTTCTTCATCCTCTTCAGACCCTTCAAGCGACATGGCTGTTTGTGAAATCGATAAAATCGAGTGTATTTCATCCTTCTGCAGTTTTGCAAATTCCGCTAATTCCTTAACAGTGGGCTCTCTGCCTGTCTGCGCAATAAATTGATCTTTATTGCGAAACACTTTATTAATATTGGCGACTTGCCCACAAGGCACACGGACGACTCTCTCGCATCGGGATAAAGATCTGGAGATTGCCTGTCTGATCCAATAACCGGCATAAGTAGAGAATTGAAAACCTAGCAGGTGATCAAATCTATCGACCGCTTTTAACAAGCCGGTCTGACCTTCCTGGACAAGATCATCAAAATCCAGAAAACCACCTTTATATTGATTAGCAATGAATAAGACGAGCCTGGAATTAGCTGAAGCCAATTTTTGCCTTAAACTTAACCAAAGGTGTTCTGAAAGAACCACCTCGGTAAAGTATTTATGCATGTCGTTACTGGACAAAAACAGAAACTGCTCATCAAAAGCCAATAAAATATCCGGCCATTTGGAAGTGTTAACACTGCTGCGCCGGCTCAAGCCTTCCAATCGTTTAATAATTAAATCGCCATTATTTTTGCCGCTATGCTTGCCGGCTTGATAGCAAAGCCCCCGGAACTTATAAGCATAAACAATAACATCAACAAGCCTTGTCAGATCATGAAAGGAAAAGGGAAACAGTTGCAAGGCTGTAACCAGATTTTGCTTATTAACCGCGTAGGAAGCCTCTGTCGAAACTTTACGGGATAGTGAATGAAAATATTTTTTTATATCGGCTAATGCAGTTGTTAACTCTGATTCGAGCGTTGCTTCATCATCTTGTTCAGCCGTGTAAGCTTTTTGTTCATATTCATTGAGCAACCATAAAGCAGTGAAAGGGAATTGAGACAGTGCATTTATGAGTCTGGATTTCTCGTCTTTTAGGTTGTTAGCTATTTGAAAGTTACTATTCTCTGCACTGTCTCTTGCGTCATTAACACTGCTTGAAGGTTGTTCAATATCAATAGGAATATTATCAACAACGATTCCCATTTCTTGTTTTGATAACTGTATATCTAAGTAAGCCATAATACCAAATCCTCGCAAACAGAAAGTCTTAAAAATTTAAGAAGCTGGTTACCGTGCTGTTCAAAAACGATAATTCACCGACTTAATCTCTTTATAAAACGTTAAGACCAAGCATAATTCCATTTGTTAGCAACACCATGAAATTATTTATTAACGATTTGTTTACTAATCATTTCACATTAATGTAACAATTAGAAAGATTCTTGTCAAACTATAGTTTAACAAAACATGAACACGCAGTGATAAATTAATTATTTTAAGAACTTAAAATCGCTAATCACTACTCATTAATCTTTGAATTTGTTAAAAAACTCAAAAACACGTCTTTCGGGGATTGAAACCTGAAAACTTCGACGAATTTAAGCATTGCATTCATCAGAAGCAACTTGTACAGGGAAGCACATGATGAATCTATCTTCCATGGGATTAGTCTTGCAGAAGGAGTGGCTTTAGCCGATTGCCATTAAACTAAGGTATTAATGGAAGCGGGGCTTTTGCCGCGATTGTTGCGGCTAAAGCCCTAGAGAATGGAACTTATTTAAAGTCAGGCGGATAATTTTATTTGCCGGGCGCTAATTCAAAAATAATTAATTCAGCAGAGTTTTCGCCCATGTTTTCTACAGACATTAAATTACCGGATTCCCAAAAAACA
>JBBQCU010000232.1:0-6089 GCA_038319065.1 Methylococcales bacterium | reverse complement strand
TCACGCTCCAGTTTCCGGCTGCTGCGAATGCCTGGCAAATAGCCGTACAAATACAGCTTCAACAACGCCGCTGGATTATAAGCCGGTTGACCCGCAGCAATGCCTGGTTGGGTGTTTTTAAACCCTAACGCCTGCAAATCCAGCGTGTCGACATACGCATCAATGGCCCGAACCGGATTGTTCTGGTTAACGTATTCATCGACACAAGGCGGCAGCAACATTTCTTGTTGCCGGTTTAATACGGGTTGATAGCGACGTGATGGCATGATTGTGTATGTTAAGTTGGAACTTTACCGGATGGTGTGCCTATTATAAGGTATTGGGGGCGATAATACTTTCACAGTCTCTGGAGCTTGGGAACCAGCGCAAAAGTCGTTTAGTGCAGTATCTTGACCGGGCCGGGTTTCAACTAGATCAGGCTATCGGCTATGACCGCGGAGGAACCCAGGTATTTATTGCCAGCAAGCGGAATGATAATCGGACAGTTGGCATTAGTCCACCGGTCTTTGCTTCCGGGCTTTGTCTGGTATTTAATGTAATCGACAAGATATTCTGAAAGCTTTTTTTGGTTGATAAGCTGGTTAGGTGTCGCGGGCTGGCTTGGCTTTATTAAGTTATAAACCTTTGCTTCCTGCTCGTCGTTGCCTGTATCAATGGTTGTGGCAATACCGCTTAAGTCGACAAAGTTGATAAACTTAATTTCAGTTGTTTTATTGGTTTTGGTCATCAATTCATCAACGATACTTTCAAATTCGACCCGGTAAATTTTCGCTCTTTTAATCGCAAGCTTCCGGCTGTCAGTCTGTAAAGAACGCCTGATTTCCTTTTTATTGTTGAAGTATGGCTGTAAGTGCCTGGGAATGATGAAACGGGCGTAATACATCCCATGTCTGTTTGTACACATATAGTTGTAGCTCATGTTGCTCATAATAGCCTCTCAATGTATCAGGGGCGTTGCCCCTATGTGTGATACCGAAAGAGCTTAAGCTTGTAAGCAGCAATAACTATGGTATTTGCATAAAATCCCAGATCATATAGAATTCCAGTATTGAATAATTTTTAGTGGTGAGTTTGTTGAGTATTTTAACTATTCTCGAGTTTCCGGACGAACGATTGCGTAAAAAGGCCGCAGTAGTTAAAACGGTCGATGATAAAATCAAAAAGCTAGTCGATGATATGCTTGAAACAATGTATGAATCGAAAGGTGTGGGATTGGCTGCTACACAGGTGGATGTGCATCAGCGGGTCATCGTTATTGATGTCAGTGAAGAAAAAGATACGCCCTTCTTTTTAATTAATCCTGAAATCATTGAAAAAGACGGTATCAAAGAGTCCGAAGAAGGTTGTCTATCCGTGCCCGGTTTTTATGAAAAGGTAAAGCGGGCAGAGCATGTTAGAGTAAAAGCACTCAACAGGGAAGGCCAGTCTTATGAATTTGAGGCGAGGGATTTGCTGGCCGTGTGCGTACAGCATGAAATGGATCACTTAAATGGAAAATTGTTTGTTGATTATATTTCATCATTAAAAAGGCAGAGGATTAAGAAGAAGTTGGAAAAAATTCATAAAATGGAAAAAACCTGATCATGAAGATTATTTTTGCCGGAACCCCGGACTTTGCTGTGCCCAGTCTGCAAATGCTGCTGGCTTCCAAACACCAAGTTTGTGCTGTCTATACTCAGCCCGATCGACCGGCAGGCAGAGGGCGGCACCAACATGCAAGTCCGGTTAAAGCGCTGGCATTAAAGTACGCACTTCCTGTGTTTCAGCCGCTTACTTTGAAGACTGATGAGGATTTGCAGCAGTTACAGTCATTCAATGCGGATTTGATGGTGGTGGTCGCCTACGGCATGATTCTGACGCAAGCTGTACTGGACACGCCCAGGCTAGGTTGCATTAATGTCCATGGCTCCTTGTTGCCGCGTTGGCGGGGAGCAGCACCTATCCAACGGGCATTAATGGCGGGTGACGATAAAACCGGTGTCACCATTATGCAGATAGTCCGTAAGCTCGATGCGGGCGATATGCTGCACAAGGAAGAATATGTGATTGGCGTCAACGATACGGCCAGCGATTTACATGATAAATTAGCCGGACTGGGCGCGATAGGCCTGAGTAAAGTGCTGGCGCAAATGGAAGCGGGGACTCTCCACGCAGAGCCGCAAGATGAAAGTTTGGTGACGCACGCCGAAAAATTATCAAAAAGCGAGGCCATCATGGACTGGACACAACCAGCGGACACCCTCGCCCTGAAAGTCAGGGGATTAAATGCCTGGCCCGTGACGCAGACCCTTTATCAAGACAAGGTCTTACGAATCTGGCAGGCTGAAGCAATAGCTACGGATACTCATCTGGAGCCGGGCACCGTGAGCTGTGAAAATAAAAATATGGATGTGGCAACCGGAAACGGGCTGTTACGTTTGCATGAAGTTCAGCTTCCAGGCGGGAAACGCATGACGGTTCAGGCGTTTCTGAATGCTCATCACCTCAATGGCGTAAAACTGGGTTGAATACTCGATTGATCGCGGCACGGGTGTTGTCACGCGTTTTGCAGGACGGCCAATCGTTAACCACAGCTCTGGAAACTGCTTTACAGGGAGTTGAATCCGGCAAAGACAGGGCTTTTATTCAAGCGCTGTGCTATGGTGTTTGCAGAACCTATCACCGGCTGGATTTTATCTTAAGTGAATTACTGGATAAACCGCTAAAAGACCTGGAAGTTAAGGTTTTGGCTTTAGTGGGTTTGTACCAACTCAAGTACATGCGCGTAAAACCGCATGCGGCAGTCTCTGAAACCGTGCTGGCGGCCCGCAAAAAACCATGGGCCAAAGCGCTTATTAACGCGCTGCTTCGGAGTTATCTGAGGGAGCAGGATAACCTTGAGCAGAAAGCCGATAACGTGCAATCTGCCGCAGTGAGCCATCCTGATTGGCTTATCAAGCGAATTGAGGCGGATTGGCCTCAGCAGGCGCAGCATATCCTCTTGGAAAACAACCGGCAACCGCCCATGGCTTTACGTGTTAATCCGGCACGCATTAGCCGGGACGGTTATTTACAACTGTTAAGCGGGCAGGGCATTGAGGCGGTATCCGTCGATTTTTGTCCTTCGGCGATTATACTGACTAAACCGGTAGCGGTTGACCTATTGACCGGCTTTGCTGAAGGACTGGTTTCTGTTCAGGACACCGCAGCACAATTGGCCGCCGGGTTGCTGGATGTGCATGCCGGACAGCGGGTATTGGATGTCTGTGCCGCACCGGGTGGTAAAACCGCGCATATTCTTGAACAGCAACCCCAACTAAAAGAATTGGTTGCGGTTGATATAGATGCATCCCGATTGCTGCGAGTCAACGACACTCTGCAACGTTTAAAGCTACAGGCCACGCTGGTGGCAGGTGATGCGTTAAATCCGCAAAACTGGTGGGACGGCCAGCTTTTTGACAGGATTTTACTGGATGCTCCGTGTTCGGCATTAGGCGTCATCCGCCGTCATCCTGATATCAAATTATTACGCAGGGCCGAGGACATCAAGCCTTTACAGGCCTTGCAGCTTAACATCCTGCATGCTGTCTGGCTGCTGTTGGCTCCCGGCGGCATCATGCTTTACGCCACCTGCTCTATCCTGAAGCAGGAAAATGAACAGCAAATCGAGGCTTTTTTAGCGGAACATCAAGATGCGGTCGAGTTGCCTATTGACGCAGCCTGGGGCTTCGCAGGCAGCCATGGCCGGCAAATTATGACCGGAGAATCGGAAATGGACGGATTTTATTATGCGCGGCTTGGTAAATCCTGAAATACACTGTAAGAGTTTTTAGTTGCCGTTTTTTAGTTAAGCAATTAAAGCTAGCTATTCACCGCCCCCCTTTGAAAAAAGGGCCAAGGAAGATGCGTAAGGGGTTGATAATGTTTCAACCCACCATTTATCAATTTTTTTCTTAGGAGACATAACCATGTTAAAAAGTTATGAAGCGATTTACGATCATGGTCGCATTAAGTGGCTGGGTGAGGATCCCGGATTTAAACGTGTTCGCGTGGTATTAGTTGCTGATGATGCTAATGAATTGGAGGAGTTTCCAGAAACAACCCCTGTAGCAGAAACACAGAGAAATGGTGCGCGGTTAGTCAGTATTCTACATGCAACATCGCCAGAGTTACGGGCGAGTATTGCCGAGAAATATGGTGATCCGTTGGAATGGCAACGGGATCAACGCAAAGATCGGGTGTTACCCGGACGTGAGAACGATTGATGATCCTTGACAGTAACATTGTAATCGATTACGTCGCCAACGAAGCATGGGGCTGGCGAATGCTATTATTGCTGCTACAGCGCTGATTCATCAATTACCGCTAGTTACTCATAATACCCGCGATTTTCAATGGATTGCTGAACTAGAGTTAATCGACCCTTTAACAGCATCATAATTTGCACATTTTTCAGCCAAAAAATACACACATTAATGTACACACTATCGGGCTGAGCTATGTGGGTGCGATTAAAAGTGCGGTTTAAACTCAATAAACACTTATTCAATGAATATTACACAAATTGTATGATCGTCATCCCGGCAGGGATTGCCGGGATCCAGAACACAGGGAAGTGATAGAGTGTTTGTATGGAAAATTTCTAAAAAAAGCGCTTTTGTGTGGCTAAAAAATGGTTGATTGAGCTACGCAATTCCCCGTTGGTGACTTGTAGTCTGATTAAAATTGCCATCCATGGCATCTGGATCCCGGCAATCCCTGCCGGGATGACATGTTGTCTATATGCCTATGAATAAATCAAAGATAGGGGCGGGTGATAATCTTCTAAAAAACCGCACTTTTAATCACATCTCACACGTATCTTAAAAAATGGCAACAGCCAGGCAGAGCGCAGCACCCGCAAAGCGCAGGTGTTAAGCCAGCTTAAACAACTCACACAGCTCATTCCCGTCCAATCCGATACAAGCCAAAGCTTATGCGAGCACTACGCCACGCAATTTACCCAACTTAAAGAAGCAGGTACCCCTATCGGCGCTAATGATCTTTGGATTGCCTGCCATGCGATCTCACAGAACGCAACGCTTGTCACGCATAATCTGCGTGAGTTTCAACGCATTGCAGGGTTAAGGTTGGGAGATGGGGTAATCTAAAGGAATGCTCATTTGTCTTTGAGCAGTATTGCCGGGAAATAGAGTGATATTCAGTGATAAGCAGTGGATATAGACCTTTCAGGTTTTTAAAACCTGAAAGGTCTTGAATTTAACGTGACTAAACTCAATTACAACCGCTGTAAGTCGGACTTAATGAGTTGAATCGGAGTAGAATCAAAAGCACCGGTTCAAGAATAGGAAAAACTACACATGCTTATCCAAAAAATCTTTATCGCTTCACCGGGTGATGTCTGCGACGAACGTAACCTGGCGAAGCAGGTGATTGACCGCATCAGGGGTGAGCGGCTGTTTCGCGGCAAGGTCGATTTGCAGGTTATTGCCTGGGATCAGCCGGGTGTAGAAGTTCCGATGGATGTTGCCATGACGCCTCAAAAGGCCATCGCATCAGGGCTACCCAAGCCTTCGGAATGCGACATCGTGATTGTGCTGCTGTGGTCCCGGATCGGTACCCTCTTACCGCCTGACTATACCAAATCCAACGGCGAACGCTATTTGTCGGGCACGGAATGGGAGTTTTGTGACGCGCTAGCTGCCGCCAAAAACAAGCAAAGCCCCCAAATTTGGGTTTACCGGCGCTCTCCGCCGCCGGCGTTTCGGCCCGATGAAACGGACTTCGATCAAAAGGTCGAACAATGGAGGAAATTGCAAACGTTTTTTGACCGGTTCAATAATGAAGACGGGGCAATCAACGGCGGCGTTAATCCTTACGAATCCCCCGGCCAGTTTCAGCGCCTCTGGGAACAGCATTTACGGGATCGCTTAACGCAATTGGTCTCGGCAGAAACCGTCATCCCAAAATCGATACCACAACAAGATGCTGAAGTGACCCAACCGGTATGGCAAGGTACACCGTATCCTGGATTGGAAGCGTTTTCGCCGGACCAGTCGGCGATTTATTTCGGCCGCGGCGCAGAAACCGATCAACTGATCAAGTTACTT
>JBBQCU010000231.1:0-6089 GCA_038319065.1 Methylococcales bacterium | reverse complement strand
GAATTACAATGCTGGCTGCATGAAGCTGTTGCCGACCAGGAGTGGGAACGCGCCTGGATGGAATACTATAAGCCGATGAAATTTGCCGGCAGACTCTGGGTTTGCCCAACCGATCAGGAGCAATTCGAACCCGGCACGGTTTGTTTGACAGTGGATCCGGGACTTGCTTTTGGCACCGGTACGCATCCGACTACGGCTTTATGCCTGGAATGGCTGGCCAGCCATGACTTAACGGGCAAAACGGTCATTGATTACGGCTGCGGCTCCGGCATACTGGCCGTTGCCGCGATATTGCTGGGCGCTAAAATCGCACACGCAGTAGATATTGATCCGCAAGCTTTAACAGCTACTCAAAGCAATGCCTTAAAAAATAATGTCCAGGACAAAATTAACTGTAATTTTCCTGAGCAATTTGACCCTTTTCAGGCGGATATTGTTTTGGCCAATATTCTGGCTTTACCTTTAATAGAAATGTCGGGACAGATTTGTGCGTTGCTTGTTACGGGAGGTCAACTGGTATTATCAGGTATACTGTACGAACAGGCCGAATCGGTAATCAGTGCTTACCAACAACATATTATCCTTAACCCTTTGGTTCAACAGGAAGACTGGATCAGACTGGAAGGCGTTAAACGCTAGCAGGTCATGTTTACCCAATGCCCTGAATGTCAAACCATACAGCCACTGACACTGGCGCAACTGCGCGCCGGACGGGGCATGTTATGCTGCAGTCACTGTTCAGTGTTGTTTGATGCACTGGAACGTATCAGCGAAACAGAAGAAATTAACCCTTCAGATAATCTATCGTCTAGACGCTTGCCTTGGAACAAGGCGAACAAGCCGGGCAATGCTAATTGGCGAATAGGTCTGGTTATCGGTTCGCTAGTATTAATCGGGCAAATCATCTATTTCGAAGGCTATGCTCTCAGCCAAGACCCGGCCGTCCGCACGGGCCTTGTAAAGCTGTGCCGGATGATAAATTGCCAATTACCTGTTTATAGAAATCTCGATGAGCTTTCCATATTACATGGCTCCTTTACGCCTTTGCCTGACCAAAATTACGCTTTCCGAATGGTCATGAGTAATCAGGCCGCTTTTGCACAATCTTACCCGAACATCAAACTGACCTTACTCGATTACAGCGGAAATACTTTTGCCCATAGGTTTTTTCAACCCCGGGACTATTTACCTGTTGATGCTGTTGCAAGTCTTATGACAGCTGATAAAACAATAGAAATCAGTCTGAAAATAGCCGCTCCGGAAACCAAGGTTGGCGGTTCTACCTTTGATCTCATTTATTAATTAACATGCCGCAACCTGAAATCTATTTAAAAAAGAACGAAGACAAGCGCCTGCGCAAAGGGCATTTGTGGGTTTTCAGCAATGAAGTTGACACCAAACGCTCACCTCTTGAACAGTTCGCGGCCGGCGATCTGGTTCAGGTTAAAAGTGATGATGGTAAAATCATGGGTACAGCTTACGTTAATCCACAGACACTGATTTGTGCTCGCTTGCTCTCAAGAAAACCCAATCTCAAATGCGGCGTCAATTTTTTCAAAGAGCAACTGACTACCGCTCTTTGTTTGCGTGAAAAACTTTTTGATAAACCCTACTACCGCTTTGTTTTTGGTGAAAGTGACGGCTTACCCGGCTTGGTCATTGATCGCTTTGGACCGGTATTATCGGTACAGATAACTACGGTAGGTATTGAACAGCGAAAAGAATCTCTCATTGCCGCACTAGTTGAATTATTTGATCCAGCCGCTATCATTCTGAAGAATGACAACAGCCAACGGCAGTTGGAGGGCTTAAACCTGGAGTCTGAGCTCGCCTACGGTCAACTTCCGGACCCGCTCATCATTGAAGAAAATGGGGCGCGATTTAAAATAGATATTCTGGAAGGCCAAAAAACCGGCTGGTTTTATGACCATCGAAGCAGCCGAGCTCTATTGGCAACTATTGCGAAAAATCAGCGGGTATTGGATTTATTTTCCTACACCGGAGCTTGGGGCATTCCTGCTGCCCTCGCTGGAGCCTCTGAAGTTACTTGTGTTGACGCCTCTGAAAGTGCATTGGCATTGGCCAAAGAAAATGCCCGGCTCAATCAGGTCGACAATAAGATGCATTTTGTACGTAACGATGTTTTTGAATTTCTAAAGCAGGCCCGGCTGGAAAACCGGCTTTTTGATATTATCGTAGTGGATCCCCCGGCGTTAATTAAGCGCAAAAAAGATTTTAAACAAGGTTACGAAGCTTATCGCCGGTTAAATCACCTTGCTCTCCAGGTTTTGTCCAGGAACGGCGTTTTGGTCTCAGCTTCCTGTTCTTATCACCTGAGCCGAGAAAATCTGCATGAAATTTTACGTGCGTCAGGAAGGCATATAGATCGGCATCTGGTGTTTTTTGCAAGCTTGGGACAAGGCCCAGACCATCCGGTCGACCCCGCATCGCCAGAGACTGAGTATTTAAAAACTTTCTTTTGCTCAGTCTCTGCAAGCTTATAAAATCATTGAGACATCTTTATGTCCATTATAGAATATGATCAATAATGAGCTCTTTGCGGAAAACCTGCGGCTTTGAGGAGTTTTACATTAAATACTCCTGAAGGCCTATGAAGATTTTGCTGCGGGAGTAGCTTCGGTATTTATCAATTTCCAAATGGATATAATGCAACACCATCGATTGAACAAACATCACAAAATAAATGAGGATACATAAAAAATGAAAGCATGTGATACCTGTACAGGCCGCGCTGAAATCGGCAAAAACTATCACAAAGTTCCAGTCTGGGTAAGAGCGATAGGCGTGATTTTTGTTTATCTGCCAATACTGACATTGCCCTTTGTGTTTATTAGCGCCTATCTCACTTACTATCATTTACGTATGGTCGGCGGAAAAAATATTAAAACTCTGGCTGATTTTCTCCCTGATAGAAGCAGCCATCGCTATAACCTGAAAAACCAAATCGCCATGAAAGGCTCTTTCTGGGCAAGTATGGCACAATCAAAACTGTTCTGGATACTAAACTGCACCTGGTATTGCCCTGTCAGCGTCGCCCTTTTTGAATGGCACGCTTACCTGGTCAAAATCGTTGAAAACTGGTGGTGTCCGTTCACCCATGAGAAAAAAGAAGGTTATAGCAACGCCAAGATTGATAAGTCGTTCTGGCATTTGTATCCTGAAGAAGTCAGCAAGCTGGAGCAAGAAGACCGGGACAATCCCATCTGGAATGATTCTGCCGATAAATGATTTTCAGGTAAAAGGTACAAGGCGCAAGGCAATAAACGGCCACCCCCGAAGTACCTTGCTCCTTTCACCTTTTACCTTGTTACTCCTTCATGCAAATCGGCCCGTATCAACTTGAAAACAATCTGATTCTGGCGCCAATGGCTGGGATCAGCGACCGCCCCTTCAGAGAATTGTGTAAACAATTTGGTGCCGGTTTGGCCGTGTCCGAGATGGTGGCATCCAATCCTGCTTTACGAAAACATAAACGAACTCTGTTAAAAGCCGATCATAACGGTGAGTCAGGCCTTCGTTCTGTACAGATTTTAGGTACCGACCCCGAGCAAATGGCCGATGCGGCAAGGTTTAATGCTCAATGCGGTGCCCAGATTATTGACATTAATATGGGCTGTCCGGCAAAAAAAGTCTGCTCCGTAGCGGCAGGTTCTGCTTTATTAAGAGACGAGGCATTGGTTAAGAAAATACTTGATGCAGTTGTTAATGCCGTCGATATTCCAGTCACATTAAAAATCCGTACCGGATGGGATTTGCACAGCCGTAATGCCGTTGAAATAGCCAAATTAGCTGAAGAATCGGGTGTAGCCGCCTTAACCCTCCATGGCAGAACCCGTGCCTGTAAATTTAACGGGCACGCTGAATATGAGACCATTAAAAAAGTTAAGCAATCGGTCAGGATTCCCATTATCGCCAACGGCGATATTGATTCGGCGGAAAAAGCCAAATATGTTCTTGATACCACAGGCGCGGATGCCATTATGATCGGCAGGGCTGCTCAGGGAAATCCATGGCTATTTAAGCAAATCAACCATTTTCTTAAAACAGGAAAAGCCCTTGAAAAACCAACAGATTCGACCATTCACAACATACTTTTGAGTCATCTGGAGCAACTATATAGCTTCTATGGCAATGTCAGCGGTGTTAGAATGGCGAGAAAACATATTGCCTGGTATTTTAATCATCTTGGAGCTATAAGCCAGGATACAAAAAATAATATCAACCAAGCCTTATCTCCAACCCGGCAACTAGCGCTGATTAATTCGGCGTTTAATCTTTTATCAACCGATAGTGCTGCATAATATATGAACGCATCTCAAAAAAGTGCTGAAATCATTAACATAGACAGCAAAAAAACAATACCGATGCCGTTGTCTGTGTATGTCAAGCAGACTGTAGAGCACTATCTTTCGCAATTAAGCGGTCATGATGCTGTTGGCTTACATGCCATGGTCATCTGCGAAGTTGAAAAACCCTTATTGGAAGCCGCACTGGAACATTCAGGATACAACCAAACCAAAGCCGCCAAAGCACTAGGCTTAAGCCGTAGCACCTTACGCAAAAAAATGGATCAGTACGGTATTTCCTGAAGCCCCGCCGGGATCAGCTTAATTTTGTCCGGCCACCCTCCCAACTAATTAATCCATTAATTCAAAGGTCTGCATGAATAAGAAAATTGCTCGCGCCCTGGTCAGCGTTTCCGACAAATCCGGTATCGTCGATTTTTGTCAGGAATTGAGCCAACTGGGTATTGAAATTCTGTCTACTGGTGGTACCGCCAAAACACTGGCAGAGCATAAAATTCCCGTTACTGAAGTTTCTGAGTACACGGGTTTTCCGGAAATGATGGATGGCCGGGTTAAAACCTTGCATCCCAAGGTTCACGGCGGCATTTTAGCTCGCCGGGGTATTGACGATGCGGTGATGGCCGCTAACGGCATTATCCCGATTGACATGGTAGTGGTTAATCTTTATCCGTTTGAGCAAACCATAGCCAAGCCGGATTGTGACCTTGAAACCGCCATTGAAAATATCGATATCGGCGGCCCTACCATGATCCGGGCCGCAGCTAAAAATCATGCCGATGTTGCTGTCATTGTCGATCCATCTGATTACGAAGCAATACTAGATGAACTTAAAAATTCAGACAACAGCCTTTCCGGACCAACACGTTTTGCACTGGCCCTAAGAAGCTTTGAACACACGGCACGTTATGACACTGCAATTGCAAATTATTTAGGGTATATCAACGGAATCGGGTTTCCTGAAACACTGAACTTACAGTTTTATCTCAGCCAAACAATGCGCTATGGCGAGAATCCTCATCAAAATGCGGCTTTTTACCGGGAAAAAGCCCCGGCTTCGGGTACGATTGCCTCGGCAAACCAAATCCAGGGCAAGGAATTATCCTACAATAACATTGCTGATGCGGATGCAGCGCTGGAATGTGTTAAATCCTTTAAAGACAAACCAACCTGCGTTATCGTAAAACATGCCAATCCATGCGGTGTTGCCCAGGCTGATGACGTTCTTGCTGCCTACGACAAGGCCTTTGCAACAGATCCAACATCCGCATTTGGCGGCATAATCGCTTTCAACCGGGAATTGGACGAGCAAACAGCGGCTGAAATTATCAAACGTCAATTTGTCGAAGTTATTATTGCTCCCACAATAAATTCCGCTGCGCAAGCTGTTCTGGCCGAAAAACAAAATGTCCGGGTATTGGAGTGTGGTCTATGGGACAACATCTCCCAATCTTCCCTTGATTTCAAGCGAGTGGCTGGCGGCCTTCTGGTTCAGGATAAGGATTTGGGTGAAATTAACAATGCTGATATCAAGGCAGTCAGTCAACGCGTCCCAACAGAACAAGAGTTGGCGGATTTATTGTTTGCATGGAAAGTCGCCAAGTTCGTCAAATCCAATGCCATCGTTTATTGCAAAAATGGTCAAACTATCGGGGTAGGTGCGGGGCAAATGAGCCGGGTCTATTCTGCCAAAATCGCCGGTATCAAAGCCGCTGATGAAGGCTTGATAGTTTCAGTCTCGGCGATGGCTTCAGATGCCTTCTT
>JBBQCU010000230.1:0-6095 GCA_038319065.1 Methylococcales bacterium | reverse complement strand
AAAACCCGTCATGACCTGCTCAATTGGTTAAATCAAATCATTGGTTACTCCGAGATGCTTACTGAGGAAGCGGACAGTAGCGGCCAGAACAGACTGGCCGGCGATCTGAGCAATATTAACAGTGCTGCACTGCAAATGCTGGAACGATTGGAAACTCTATTTTCCTGTACCAGTGATTACTCTATCCAGACCAGCGATAACAGGTTACTGGAAATAAAAGAAGTACCTCGGGCGGATTTGAATAAAAACAAAACACCCCTTCCGGATAGAGTCGTTAGCGGAAAAATCCTGGTGGTTGACGATAATGCCGCCAATCAGGAGATACTATCTCGACGACTGGAAAACCAGGGTTATCAAATCGTTTTGGCCGATTGCGGCTCACCAGCCCTCGAAAAACTGCGTCTTGGCTCGTTTGATTTGGTATTGCTTGATGTCATGATGCCGGATATGGATGGTTACGAAGTACTTCAGCGCATGAAAGCCGATCCGGTATTAGTTAAGATCCCGGTGATCATGATTTCAGCTTGTGCGGATATAGACCATGTCATCAATTGCATTGAAATAGGGGCAGAAGACTATTTGTCCAAACCGTTTAATTCGACATTGTTGAAAGCCAGAATCAATGCAACCCTCGAAAAGAAACGGCTGCGGGAACAGGAACTGGGCTTTATCAGTCAAGCGATGCAAGCTGAAGCTTCGCTGGAAAGACATCGAGCCCTGACTCAAGCTGTGGCCGGTGTTGCTCACGAAATCAATACGCCCTTGGGCATCGTTAAAACAGCACTCAGCGTAATAAAAAATCGCTTGTCGTTACCAAAAATACAATCTTTATTTCAAGATGATCCCGAAAACAAGGATCAACTTCAGGATATTCTGGAATGTTCCGATTTGATGATAAAAAATGTCGATACCGCGCATCGTTTAATCGAGAACTTTAAAAAAATTGCCGTAGATCAGCTTATAGAGCATCAAGATACGGTCAATTTACCCGCTTTACTGAAAGATGCTATCGACCTTTTTAAAGTGAGCGCCAGACAGGCAAAGCTTGAAATTCAACTCGATGTTTCAGGCATACAGAATGATCAGGAGTGGCACGGTTTTCCAGGTTACCTCACTCAAATCATGATGAATTTCCTGCAAAATATCGAACGCTACGCATACCCTGGTGGAAGTGGCGGTAAAGTTGAAATTACTGTGGCCGATCAGCAAGAGCCTGATAATGCAGCGCAGTTTATTTTGACAATACGCGATTATGGTGTCGGCATTAGCCCGGAAAATCTTTGCAAGATTTTCGACCCTTTTTTTACCACAGGCCGCAGCAAGGGAGGAACAGGCTTGGGCCTTGCTATTGTTAGCAATATGATTACTGTAGCGATGCAGGGCAAAGTGTCTGTAGAGTCTGAACCGGGTCATGGAGCCAGCTTTACAATTTGTTTTCCTAAGAATCTGAATAGCTTGGACAAACCAGGCAAATATAGTTAACTTTTAAATTAAGCGGAGGCAATCCTGGGTAGACCTGTCAGGTTTTAAAAACCTGACAAGTCTAAATCCTGTAAATAATGAGAAGCTATCTTTGTTAAACTCCTAAACTTTAGATACCAGGAGTAACAGTACCCGAAATAAAGTATTGTCCCAAACTGCCGTAATTAGAGTAAGGAGTTACACTATTACCAACACCTCTGATTGCCAGATAATATTGGCCCGCCGGGACAGTAGCGGAAATAACCGCATCAGTTTCATTGAGAGGATCGTTTTGCGCCACTTGTACACCACTCTGGTTATACAAAGTGACTTGAACATCCAGATTGGCGCCTCTGGATGAGGGCCGATAAAAAGCTTCCCATGCCGGCGTAACATTGATGTTGATGGGTCCTGCACCTGCGGTAAAAGCAAAAAAATCAACATCAGTAGCGGTTCCGATAATACCCTTGTTACTGGGATTTGTATTGTTTGGGTCCGTCTCAGGATTGCTCGCAGTAATAACACCCGTTGCATTAACTGCTAAAAATGTTGGCGATAAAGTATTGTTGCCATGGTCGTCAGCACGGTAAGTTAGCTTTGTACCAATAATACTAATATCATCCTGTTTTTGATTTGCATTTAGATATTCCCCCTTACTCCACTGAGTAACGTTGTTATAGTAAGCTGCCCCCATAATCGGCGCCCAGGACACAAAACCGGAACCTTGACCGTAATAATAGGCTTGAGTAGTCGTGCCGTCGTGAGATAGTCCCAGGTTGTGTCCCATTTCGTGAGCAGCCGCTTCCGCAACATAAGTAGGGAAGCCGGAACCTAAGTTATTATAGTAGATCAGTGCCGGCGAATAATAACTGGCGTAACGGCTATTGCCCCATACGTTGACATAAGCAACGCCGCCGGCACTTGAAGAAGGCATGCTTATACCATTAGCATCAACATTTTTTGTAATCAGAACCCTACCGGTTTGGGAGTTAAAAATGGCGGGTAATTGGGTGGTAACATCAACATTAAAGGGCGCGTAATCTTCTGCTACACGATGCCAGATTTCCGCTATTTGACTTAACTCAGTACTGCTGAAGTTGGCGATATCGCCATCGGTATCATAAGCTTTTGCAACCAACGTGGCGGCGCCGGTAGACGCATTCCAGGCTGTACCGGTCATAACATGACCATCAAAATCAAGATAAATAACTTTTGTAGCGCCTGGTTTGCTATGAAGACTAAAAGCCTCAACCGAGGTAATGGCTTGCGTCTGTGCGGTGGTGGCCGAGGATATCGCAGTGCCTTCGTCAGGTAGAAAAGTATCAGCATATAAAACACCGCCTTCGTCGTCTATATGCAGGTATGCAAGATCATGCTCCGTAAATGAAAAGCTATGCAGCCATTTTAAGGCCTTTTGTTTGTGTACCTCAGGCAAGCTATCCAGTTTTGAACGAACATGGCCGGGCGGCAGGTCCTCAATCTGGAAGGGTGCATCCAGGCCAAAATGCTTTTCTTTGTGGGGTAGCGAAAATGCTGTTAGGGGCAAAGTAGCAAGGAGTATTGTCAAAAGAGCTTTAGTTTTGAGGGGTTGGTCTAAGTTCATAAATGTTTTCTCTATAAAGAATTAAGTAACATTTTTAAGTGTAGACAACCTTTTTATTTTTGCTTGGTTTCGACGAAAATATTTTCAGATTTGACTTAAATATACTTTCCACGATCTCACATCTGAACATTAATATTGGTCAATTTACAACATAAGCCATTGTTTTTATTATATAAAACTTTCATCCCCACCAACCTGAATGATGCTTGATAAATTTATAAAAAAATCTGCAACGATGGCCATTCGCAATAGGTTTTATATACAAAAACATCAGTCTGCTTGAAAACTGTCCAATCCTCCCTCATATAAGGAGTCAAATAAAAACTTTTTATTAAAGGTAAACACTATGCGGATGGATAAATTAACCAGCAAGTTTCAAACAGCATTGGCAGATGCTCAAAGTCTGGCCTTGGGAAAAGACCATCAATTTATTGAACCGGTACATCTCATGCTGGCATTACTGGATCAGGAAGGCGGTAGTACCAAGCCGTTGCTGGCTCAAATTAGTGTTAATACGCAGATGCTGCGTGCAGAGCTGGTTAAAGAGTTGGGGCGTATCGCTACCGTCAGCGGTTCAGGCGGCGATGTCCAGATCTCTAACGAATTATCCAGGCTGCTGAATTTAACCGATAAACTGGCCCAAAAGCGTAATGATAAATTCATCTCCAGCGAGTTGTTTCTGCTGGCAGCTTGTGATGAAAAAGGCGTTTTAAATGATCTGCTCAAAAAGGCGGGTGTTATCAGGAAGAATGTCGAAATAGCGATAGATAAAATGCGCGGCGGTGAAGCGGTTGATGATCCCAATGCAGAAGATCAACGTCAGGCATTGAGTAAATACACGATTAACCTGACCGAGCGTGCGGAACAGGGCAAACTGGATCCCGTCATCGGCAGGGATGATGAAATCCGCCGGACTATTCAAGTGTTACAACGACGCACTAAAAACAATCCGGTATTAATCGGTGAACCCGGCGTGGGTAAAACGGCGATTGTTGAAGGCTTGGCTCAGCGTATTGTTAACGGTGAAGTACCAGAAGGCATTAAGGGCAAGCAAGTGTTGGCTCTGGACATGGCCGCATTAATCGCCGGCGCCAAGTTTCGCGGTGAGTTCGAAGAACGCCTTAAAGCCGTTTTAAATGATCTTGCCAAACAGGAAGGCCAGGTGATTCTCTTTATTGATGAACTCCATACCATGGTGGGCGCAGGTAAGGCTGAAGGTGCAATGGATGCAGGCAATATGTTAAAACCAGCATTGGCGCGTGGCGAATTGCATTGCGTAGGCGCAACCACGCTGGACGAATATCGAAAATATGTTGAAAAGGATGCCGCTTTGGAACGCCGCTTTCAAAAAGTATTGGTTGATGAACCGTCCGTTGAAGATACCATTGCAATTCTGCGCGGCTTGAAAGAAAAATACGAAGTGAATCACGGCGTTGATATTACCGACCCAGCCATTGTTGCCGCAGCAACCTTATCATACCGCTACATTGCCGATCGCCAGTTGCCTGATAAAGCCATAGACCTGATCGATGAAGCGGCCAGCCGTATACGTATGGAAATGGATTCCAAACCCGAAGAAATGGACAGGTTATACCGGCGCTTGATTCAATTAAAAATCGAACAGGTCGCGCTGAAAAAAGAAGCCGATGCCGTGTCCAAAAAGCGCCTGGAAATACTGGAAGAGGACATTACCGACTTGGAAAAGGAATATTCTGATCTGGAAGAAATCTGGAAAGCGGAAAAGGCTTCATTGCAAGGTTCTGCATCGATCAAGGAAAAGCTGGAACATGCCAGGACTGACCTCGAAGCAGCCAGTCGCGCTAATGACTTAAACCGGCAGGCTGAATTGCGTTACGGCATCATTCCCGCATTGGAAAAGCAATTGACGATGGCGGCGTCAGGTGAAACCCAGAAAATGACTTTGTTGCGTAATAAGGTCACCGAAGAAGAAATTGCCGAAGTCGTTTCAAAATGGACGGGCATACCCGTTTCTAAAATGATGGAAGGCGAGCGTGAGAAATTATTGCACATGGAAGAAGCCCTAGGCAAACGGGTCATCGGGCAGGATGAAGCGCTTAAAGCCGTCAGTAATGCTATTCGCCGCTCCAGAGCGGGTTTATCGGATCCTAATCGGCCCAATGGTTCATTTTTATTCCTGGGCCCTACCGGTGTGGGTAAAACCGAGTTGTGTAAAGCCTTGGCTGAATTTATGTTTGATACGGTCGATGCGATGGTGCGTATTGATATGTCGGAATTTATGGAAAAACATTCGGTCGCTCGTCTGATTGGCGCGCCTCCTGGTTATGTAGGCTATGAAGAAGGCGGTTATTTAACCGAATTGGTCAGACGTAAACCGTATTCGGTTATTTTGATGGATGAAATCGAAAAGGCGCATCCTGATGTTTTCAATATCTTGTTGCAAGTGCTGGATGATGGCCGCTTGACCGATGGTCAGGGCAGAACCGTTGATTTCAGGAATACGGTGATCGTAATGACCTCAAACCTGGGATCCGACATTATTCAGGAGCTGGCCGGAGAAGCGCTATATCCGGTCATGAAAGCGGCGGTGATGGAAAAAGTCAGCCAGAATTTCCGGCCAGAATTTATCAACCGGATCGACGAAGCCGTGGTTTTCCATCCCTTGGGACGTGAACAAATCAGGGCTATCTCCGGACTTCAAATTGAGCTTCTGCGTAAACGTTTGCTGGACCGGGAAATCGGCTTTGAAATCACTGAGCAGGCCTTGGATCTGTTGGGTGAGGCAGGCTTTGATCCTGTTTACGGAGCAAGACCGATGAAACGAGCGATACAGCAACAGCTGGAAAATCCGCTGGCGCAACAGATACTGGCAGGACATTTTGTCGCCGGGGATACTATAAAAGTGGATATTGACAAGGAGGGGTTACGGTTTTTGAAGGGTTAATCGTTGACTTACGTAACCGTTTCCCTGAGTAATTTACCTACCGATAGTCCCTCCTACGAAAACGAGTTCCTTGTGGATACCGGAGCAATTGATTGCCTGGTGCCAAGC
>JBBQCU010000229.1:0-6120 GCA_038319065.1 Methylococcales bacterium | reverse complement strand
AGTCCCAAGCTTATTAAAATCGTACGATGGTTTTTTTATGGCTCTGGGCAGTTTGCCGACGCTGATAAAGCTTCGAAAACAAGTCAATATCATAGACGCTCATTTTGCTTATCCGGACGGCTATGCGGCAACGTTGTTAGGAAAATGGCTAAAAATTCCAGTCACTATTACCCTGCGCGGCACAGAAGTGCCTTTATCAAAAATGCCGGGCCGCAAATCAAGGCTGTTGACAGCATTAAAAAATGCCACTCGTGTTTTTGCAGTATCTGATTCTCTCAAACAGCTTGTTGTATCTTTAGGCGCTGAAAGCGATAAAATTCGTGTTATTGGCAATGGTATTGATCTAGCCAAGTTTTATCCACTGACTAAATCTGTTGCAAGGGAAGAATTAAATCTACCGGAGGATGCAAGGGTATTGATTTCGGTTGGCGCGCTGGTTGACCGGAAAGGTTTTCATCGGGTCATTGAAGTATTGCCGGCACTAGCGGCAAAATATCCCGGACTTATTTACCTGATTGTTGGCGGTGATAGTCCGGAGGGGAATATCAGAGAACAATTGGAGCATCAGGTCAAGACGCTGAAGCTTAAAGAAATGGTTCGTTTTTTGGGTGCATATCCACCAGAACAGTTAAAACTACCCTTGTCGGCTGCTGATTTATTTGTGTTAGCGACCGCTAATGAAGGCTGGGCAAATGTCTTTTTAGAGGCTATGGCGTGTGGTTTACCCGTTATCACTACCGAAGTTGGCGGTAATCAAGAGGTTGTTAATGATTCCAGTCTTGGCGTCGTGGTCCCTTTTGGCGATTCAGAAGCTTTATTAACGGCTTGTTTACAAGGTTTGGAAACTGCCTGGAATAGGCCGTTAATAATTCAATATGCACGGGAAAACACCTGGGATACACGGGTAAAAATTCTTGTGGATGAGTTTCAACGTATTGCTTCGAAAATTGCGTAATTTCTCATTGCTCACTGGCACGGCGTTCAGCATTAAAAATCAGTTATGCACACAATGCTGGTAAACAGGCGATTAATGTCATTTGTAATTCAGTGGGTAGAAAATTGCTCTGGAGCTGAGGAGGTCATAAAGATTTGTACCCCCGCAGGTCAACTGGCCTTATATTGCCGGCAAGGCGTTATTAGTAAAGCAGATTGGGAATTTGATGATGACCTCTGCCAGCAAGACCATGAAATACAGTTACAATTCAGGCAGTATTGGTTAAATCCCGATAAACTCATTAACATCAAGCTGTTAAAACAAGGTAGCGGCTATCGGCATAAAGTTTGGGCTGAATTAAGCAAAATTCCCTTTGGAGAAACCATGACTTATTCTGCATTAGCCGGAAAAATAGGTTCGTCTGCGCGAGCTGTCGGCAATGCGTGCAGGGATAATCCTTATCCAGTGATTATTCCTTGCCATCGGGTAGTGTCAGTTTCCGGTATGGGTGGCTATTGCGGGCAAACAGAAGGTGATTTTATGGCTGTTAAATATAAATTGCTGAACTGGGAGGCGGAACATAAACAATGAACGCTATTGCCTTGATAGACCAGTTTCTAGATGCTGTCTGGGTAGAACAAGGCTTGAGTGAAAATACGCTTTCCGCCTACAGCAGCGATTTGAGGATTTTTGCCAAATGGCTGGCAGATAAATCGATGCTGGAAGCCGATACGGGTGATTTATCGAAGTTTCTGGCGAGCCGCTATAAAGAGGGCATAGGCAATCGATCCTCGGCGCGCATCTTATCCAGTCTACGCCGATTTTATGGTTATTACATCAGGGAAAATAACATAACAATTGATCCTACGGCATTGATTGAATCGCCTCATATAGGTCGTCCCTTACCGGCCTCACTTTCCGAGCAAGACGTCGAGCTGTTGCTGAATGCACCTGAGGTGACAAATGCACATGGATTCAGGGATAAAGCAATGCTTGAAATGCTTTATGCAACCGGACTTAGAGTATCGGAGTTGGTCGGTTTAAAATTTGAACAAATCAGTTTCAGGCAAGGTGTGGTCAGAATTATTGGCAAAGGCAATAAAGAACGCTTGGTGCCGGTCGGTGAAGAAGCTATGAGCTGGCTGGAACGTTATATGAATCAGGCCAGGAAAACCATGCTGGGTGAACATCAATGCGATTATTTGTTTGTGACCAACCGAGCGAGCGGCATGACAAGACAGGCTTTTTGGCATATTATCAAGCGCCATGCAAAAACAGCAGGTATTAACAAAGAGTTGTCACCCCATACCCTAAGGCACGCTTTTGCTACGCATTTGTTAAATCATGGTGCGGATTTGCGCGTTGTGCAGTTGTTATTGGGACATGCGGATTTATCCACCACTCAAATTTACACCCACATTGCCCGTGAACGATTAAAAGAATTACATTTAAAATATCATCCTAGAGGATAATCAATATGGCACAAAATATTCACCCGACAGCTTTTATAGCGCCTGATGTTGCTCTGGGAGACGAAGTTAACATAGGACCTTTCGCTGTTATTGAAACAGGAGCTGAGGTGGGTGCTAACTGCCGGATTGGTGCTCATGCCGTGGTGCACGGTCATGTAAAAATGGGCGCCGGCAATATTTTACATCCCCATGCAGTCTTGGGCGGCTTGCCTCAGGACACGAGTTTTAAGGCAGAAACGGTTTCCTGGTTGATCATTGGCGATAATAATGTTTTTAGAGAAGGCTTTACTGCACACAGGTCTTCTAAAGAAAATGCCGAAACCCATATTGGTTCAGGTTGTTATTTTATGAATAATAGCCATGTTGCGCATGATTGTGCTATCGGCAATAACACGATATTTGCGAATAATGTCGCGATAGGCGGCCACGTTGAAGTAGGTAATAATGTATTTATGGGGGGAGCTGTGGTGGCGCATCAATTTTGCCGGATCGGTTCGTACGCGATAGTCCAGGGTACAACCGGACTTAATATGGATGTTATTCCGTTTATGCTGATCGGCGGACGGCCAGCGCGCCATTACAAACTAAACACTGTAGGCCTAAGGCGCGCAGGCATCACTGGGGATCGCTATAAAGTACTTTCAGCAGCATTTCGTTTGTTAAAAAACAAGCAAAGCCTGGACGGGTTAGAAGAAACCGAAGAATTACGGCATTTGAAAGAGTGGCTTGCGGTTAAGTCCAGGCGTGGTTTGCATGGATTTATTGATGTGTCTGGTTAGTTAAGGTTAAAAAATTATTTATTTGTGCCTGTATTTGCCGATATAACCAGAGTACCAACAGAAGTGCAATCACGCCTTTATTTTTTGGTTTTTTAAATTGAAAGCAGTCAGTTTATTTACTTGCAGTTCTAGAAACGTGGCTATTTATGAGTGCAGGAATATCATCGGCGGGGACGGCCGGGCTAAAAAAGAAGCCTTGCAGGATATTGCAACCCAAACCCTGCAGGACTAAAGCCTGGTCTTTGGTTTCAACACCTTCTGCAACCAGAGTATATTCTAGCGCATTGGCTAAACCGATAATAGTTCCCAATAGTAAAGAGGTATGCGAATTGTAAAGCATGTCGTCAACAAAGATTTTATCGATTTTTAAACAATCGAGCGGAAGTTGTTTTAAAGAAGCCAGGCAGGAATAACCAGTGCCGAAATCATCTATGGCAATTTTTACACCGATTTCCCTTAGTTGTTTAAATACTTCAATATGTCCTTTTGTTTGCATCGCACTTTCGGTAACTTCAAGTTCCAGATAGTGCGGAGGAACACCGGTTTTATTTAATAAATCCCGAACTGTATCTACTAGGCCAAAATCTTGAAAATGAGGAGGCGAAAGGTTCACAGCCACTTGTATATAAGGTAAACCTGCTCTATGCCATAGTGACATTTGTTCGCAGACGGATTTAATTGCCCAGTTGCCCAGTTCTAATAGCAAACCCAGTTGTTCGACAAGAGTGATAAAGCTTTCAGCGGAGATTATGCCCAGTACGGGATGTTGCCAGCGCACCAATGCCTCCATGCCGACTATCTGCCCGGTATTCATGGATAGTTGAGGTTGATAGTAAAGTATGAACTGTTCTTGCTGAAATGCTGCCCGCAACAGCTGTTCTTTTTCCCTGCGTTGTTTTGCCTGGTCCGCCATATCATGTGAATGGAAAACATAGCATTGTTTTCCAGCTTGTTTGGCTGAATACATGGCGGTATCAGCGGCTTTGATCAGTTCACGTTCATTCTGTCCATCCCGGGGAAAAACAGCGATACCGATGCTGACTCTCGGTAAAATCTGATGCTGGTCTGACAATAATAGCGGTTGGCTTATTTTTTGAAGACAACGGTTGGCCACTTCGGCAGCATCGTCATCATCCGTAATATTATCAATGATGATACAAAACTCATCCCCTCCAAGGCGGGCGATAAAGTCAATTTCGCGGGCAATAAATTTTAAACGATGGGCAATGGCGTTAAGAAACTGATCGCCAATGTGATGACCAAAGTGATCATTGATTTTTTTAAAGTCATCCAGATCAAGAAACAGAAACGCAAACTGCTCATTACGGCGGCCGGCGGTTTTTATAAGGCTTTCAATACGTTCATGGTAGTAGGTCCTGCTTGCCAGGCCGGTTAGATTGTCGTAGTAAGCAAGATGGCGCAGTTGTTTTTCGGTTTCCTTTTGGCGGGTAATATCCTGTACAGTCCCAGTAATAATCAGTTCCTTTATTCCGGTTATCGTTTCTATTTCCTGTCGCACATAAATAGCCTCTGATTTGGCTACTTGCAATCTATATTCAGCATTTTCATGAGTTTTGCTTTGGGCCGCTGCAATAATGATGTCTTTAACGAAATCACGGTCTTGCGGATGAATTAATTGAATAAAACCATCCAGGGTGCCATCAAATTGTTCCAGGTTAATGCCACATAAATTGGCCAAGTGTGTTGAAATCTGAAATTGATTATTATTTATATACCAGGTCCAATAGCCCATGCGGGCTATGCGTTGAGCCGCCTTTAGCGCAGTTAACGTCGTTAGCTGAAGTCTACTGTTTCTGAGCTCCGCAGTATGCTGACTGGCTCTTAAAATAAAATACAGGTGATGAATAAGATTTTGATAGTTGATGGGCTTAACAATGAAATCGGTGGCGCCGGCGTCAAATGCCTTCTTAACCGAGTCATTATCACCCCTTGCGATTGACATGATAATGGGTACATCGACCATTGCCGGGTCTGTTTTTAATAACCTGCATGTTTGAAAGCCATTGATACCCTCCATTACTGAATCAAGTATGACAATGTCTGGTAATTGTTGTTTTATGTTATCAAGGGCTTGAGTTCCGTTGTTTGCTTCGTCAACAAAAAATGCCGCTGCACGCAAGGTTTTTGAGACGATCAAGCGAAAATTGGGATCATCGTCAATCAACAGAATTCTGATGATTGGAAATCTGTCATTTGATGAAGGGGTTAAAGGTCGTAAATTTTTCAATTCAACCGGCTTTGGATTAACAGCCGTATTTTCTGAAAGGATATTTCCTTTTAGTTTAAAGCTGTCGCTTGATGGCCCTTTTAGCGGGCTTTTCTGAGGAACTTGTTTTTCCATCTGATACTCAGGTAAATTTTTTGAATCCAGGGCTTATTCAGGAAATAACGGCTGCGTTTCAAGGCACTTGTATTAGGATAATAATAGAGCCCTAAAGCCGTTTTTACCGGTCACTTAGGTGTAAGGATGGTGTTTTGTGGTGGTTTACTATTATCCGTTTCCGGATAATCCAGAGTGTAATGTAAACCTCGACTTTCTTTTCGTTGTTGGGCGCAACGGATGATTAATTCGGCGACGATGACTAAATTGCGCAATTCCAGTAAATCACTGGTGACACGGAAATTGCCGTAATATTCGGCTATTTCCCTTTTAAGCAATTCCACACGATGCATGGCTCGGCTTAGTCTTTTATCAGTTCTGACTATGCCTACGTAGTCCCACATGAAATTGCGCAATTCGTTCCAGTTGTGTGAAACAACAACTTCTTCATCGGAATCGCTGACTTTCGATTCATCCCATTCCGGGATAAGCGGAGCTGGTTGAATGCGGGGAAGTTTGAGTAAAATATCTTCACTGGCGCGGTCAGCAAAAACCAGGCATTCCAGTAATGAGTTACTGGCCATGCGATTGGCC
>JBBQCU010000228.1:0-6122 GCA_038319065.1 Methylococcales bacterium | reverse complement strand
CATTAGCCTATAATTTGTTTAATTTTGTAAACCTGACAGGACTTTTTTATGATCGGCGAACGTCTACAACGCGCACGAAAAGCGGCTGGTTTCGCATTGCGGACATTGGCCGAGCAGGCGGAGTTAAGCCACACCACAATCAGCAAGTTCGAAAAAGAACAGCAAAAGCCGTCATCCGCACAACTGATTAAATTGGCAAAAATTTTAGGGGTACGCACGGAGTATTTTTTTCGCCCGCAAAACCTGAAAATTGAAGGCATTGAATACCGCAAAAAAAGCACCTTGCCGCAAAAAAGCCTGGATAAAATTCAGGCTGATATTTTTGATCAAGCCGAACGCTGGCATGAGTTGTTAAACCTGTATCCGCAATCGCCTATTCAACCGTTTGCTTTACCGCTAGGCTTGCCTGAGCAAATCACTGATGCCGAACAAATAGAAGCCTTGGCTGAAATGGTTCGCGCCTCATGGAATCTAGGCTTAAGCTGCATTCCCGATATGATTGATACCTTGGAATCACAAGGCATTATGGTGATTAGCAGTACGGTGGACAGCGCTAATAAGTTTGATGGCTTGGCGGGCACGATTAACACAATGCCGTTAATCGTTGTTGGCGCAAATTGGACGGGCGACCGTCAGCGCTTTACCTTAGCCCATGAGTTAGGGCATTTAGTGTTAAAAGGGCGGTTAAGCGACGCATTAGAAGCCGAAGAAGAAAAATTGTGCAATCGCTTTGCTGGCGCGTTTTTAATGCCGAAACAAACGCTCATTGAGCATTTGGGTGAAAACCGCCATCAGCTGGAAATAAACGAGCTTTACTTGCTGAAACATGAGTTTGGTATAAGTATGCAGGGCGTGTTATTTCGTGCCAAACAATCTGGAATTATTACGCAAGCGCTTTTTGAGCGTATATTCATGCTGTTTAGCCAACGCGGCTGGCGTAAGCAAGAACCGAATAAACCATACCCTTCCGAACAAACCATTTTATTTAAGCAGTTGGTTTATCGGGCGTTAGCGGAAGAGTATTTCACCGAATCCAAAGCCGCCGAATTATTGGGCTTACCTGTGGTTAAATTTCATCAACAGCGGACGTTAGAAATCCTTGAACCAATTACTCATTAGCGATGCTAATATCCTGATCGATTTAGAAGACGGCGATTTGATCACTGAACTGTTCAAGTTGCCTTTTCAATTCCAAGTACCGGATATGCTGTTTGCCGATGAACTCGAAGCTGATCACGGGTATTTATTGAAACATGGTCTACAATTGGGTGAGCTAACACCTGAATCTATGGCCGAAGTTGAAATATTGGTTCAAAAGTATAAACAGCCCAGCCGTTATGATTGTTTTGCTTTAGTTCTGGCAAAACAGGAAGACTGTCCGTTGTTGACTGGTGATCAAAATTTAAGAAAAGCCGCCGAGCAGGAAAGTGTTGAAGTTAAAGGAACGCTGTGGATTGTGGAAGCCATGATAACGCATCAAGTGATTGGTATTGATACCGCGAGGGCCGCTTATGCCAGAATGAAAGCGACTGGTCGGCGTTTGCCTTGGCAGCAGGCAGAAGCGCGATTATCTGAAAAAGAGGTTGATGAGGATAAATAGCTGCAACATCGATATAGCACTTAACACGATCAGCGAAACGTAATAACGATTTGCTTACATAATCACAAGCGAAAGGGAATGAACAATAACACTCAAGAAATAGCATTGGTTTCCAAATTATTGAACGAATCCAAGCTATATAAAATAGGCACAGATTATAAGCAGTTACTGGATTTCGTTAATCGCCTGCCTAATTTCGCCCCATTCAATGCTTTTTTGTTACAGCTTCAAAAGCCAGGTATGAGATTTGCCGCATCAGAATTGGATTGGTCGAGGAAATTTAAACGAAAAATCAAAGAAGGTGCGCGGCCGCTCATTATATTGTGGCCGTTTTCCCCGATTGCGTTGGTCTACGATTGTGATGATACCGAGGGTGATAAATTACCCGATAGTATTGCCCATGCCTTTAAAGCTACAGGTAATATTACTGAATTCCTGCTTCGAGACTTTATCTATATGACTAAGAAGCAAGGGATTAACGTTCAGCAAATTGAATATGGCGATGCCCTTGCCGGGTATATTAAAAGACCTGATCATGATCTGACGATTTCTTTGCAATCCATAGATGCGAAACAAAAACCGGATTATCAGATTAGGTTGAATAGGAAGCATGACACGAATATTCAGTTTGCTACCCTAGCACATGAACTGGCGCATCTGTATCTAGGACATTTAGGCAAGGATAAGTTTTTGAAAATACCAGACCGACACTATTTGAAGCACAAAACCAGAGAACTGGAGGCAGAGTCGGTTTGCTATATTGTTTGCCATCGAAACGGAGTTAACCCAAATTCTGAGGCCTATCTAAACCAGTTCGTAATTGGTGATATGAATGTTGAAAACATGGATTTATATGCGATTTTAAAGGCCGCAGGTCAAATAGAAACCCTACTTGGCTTGGCCACGCCTACTTCTTTTTGACATCACCGTATTCATACAAACTTGATTTAAGCTTATGAGCAGTCAACGACCCGAAGCCGAATTTCAAAAACATCTGGTCAATTATCTCCTAGAACAGCACGGTTATACCCTGTTAGAAGCGGATGACATCAGCGATAAGGAAAATTATATTGCGGAAGGGTTGTTATTGGCGTTTATTAAAGCAACACAGAACGAAACATTAGCGCGTTTACAAGTCAATTACGGTTCGGATAGTGATGACGAAATATTTAAGGCATTAAAGTTAGAATTCGTTATTAAGCCGTTGTGGTTAATTATGCGCGACGGTTTAACGGTGTGCGGCGAACATTTCCAGTTGTTTTATCCAAAGCCACGCTCCAGCGAGAGTATTGCCAATCAACACTGGTTACAGAACCGGATTCAGATAAAGACGGAATTGGTCATTAAAGACATTAAGCGCCCTGATGTTGTGCTGTTCTTAAACGGTTTGCCTATTGTCGTTATTGAACTAAAACACGAAAAAAATCAAACAGTGCATGATGCTGTTAAGCAGTTTAATAACCGTAATCATGACGATAAGATTTTCAGCTTGCCTTTTTTGTATGTGGCAATGGATACCGCTGATATTAAAGTGGCAACTAATCCGCGCCAGGAAAGTCATTTTCGCTGGTATAACGCGGGGCTGGTGAATGAGCCGCAAACAGAGGGTGAATATCCGGTTGAGTTTTTTTATCGGGATGTGTTGACTAAGGAAAATTTATTAAAAGCACTGAGCTTTTATTTAGTCCATGTTCCCGAAAAAGACACTAAGCCCAGTTACAGCTTGTTTCCACGTTATCATCAATCGCGCCTGGTGGATAAGCTAAGCGCCGATATTCAAGCCCATTTTGCCGAAACCGGGCAAATCGGTAAAAAGTATTTGGTTAATCATTCGGCAGGTTCCGGCAAGACATTAACGATTAGTTGGTTAGCGGAACGGTTGCACAGTTTGTATAAAGCCTATAGTAGTATTAAGTTGGTGGACATGGTGTTTGTTCTGACTGACCGCACTAATTTGGATAACAATGTCCGTGATGAGTTGGATTGTTTTAGTCATTTAGCCGCGCAAATGGCTTATGCGAATAAATCCAGCCAGTTAAAAACATTCATTCAAGAACGAAAGCCTATTATTGTTACCACGATTCAAAAATTCCAGTGGATTTTTAAAAAGTTACGCAACGATGATACTTTAAAAGATGTGCGCGTGGCTTTTCTGATCGATGAAGCGCACCGCTCGCAGGAAGGTAAAAATGCCCGCGCTATCCGTCAGCCGTTTCAAGAAGGCTCGCAAGCGCTTATTGAACAAGCGGAAGACAGCTTGGAAGAAATCAAAAAAGTACTGGCGGTACATGCACCCAATCAATTATTTGTCGCGTTTACTGCCACACCGACATCAGCCACCGTTAAGCTTTTTGGTAAGTCTTTCGACACTTACAGTGAAGCGGAGGCCATTGCCGAAGGCTATATTATCGATGTTGCCGCGCAGATTATTTCCTATGAAACCTTATATAATTTACAGATTCCGTTAGTGCCTCATACTGAAGAGGCGGAAAAACTATATCCTAAAGGCATTGTCAGTAAATTGTTAAAGCAAGTAGCTTTTGAGGATGATGGCTTGATCCATTATAAAGCCGAGGTGATGTTGCGCGCTTTTGAAGAGCAGATTAAACCCTTAATTGATGGCAAGGCCAAGGCGATGATTGTCGCTTCATCACGGATTGCAGGTTTAAAGTATTACCAGTTGCTGAATTCCAAAATTGCCGAAAAACACCAAGCCCACCCCGACCAATACAATTATAAAGTGTTGTATGCCTTTTCGGATTTTACTCATAGGGATACAAATGAGGAAATTAGAGAGCATCAACTTAATGAGCTTAATAACGGCGAATTGATTGAAGACCGCTTTAAGGAGGACGATTACCGCATTATGGTGGTGGCTAGTAAGTTCCAAACCGGATTTAATGAACCGTTATTGGCAGGCATGTTTTTAGATAAGCCGGTGATGGATAAAAACGCTGTGCAGACTTTATCGCGTCTGAATCGTTGCTATGAAGGCAAGAGCAAAGTGATTGTGATCGACTTTACTAATAACACGACTAATATCCTGAAAGCCTTTAATAAATACAGAAAAGGCACACCTTACGAGGCGACTCCGCCCGATGAGCAAAAAGTCATTCAGCTTTATCAGGGCATTATTGATTGTGGTCTATTTACTGATACCGATGCCATTAAGTTTGTTGAGTTATTAAAGCAAGGGGTTGATGCTGTTATACAAACGGAAGTGAATCGTTACCGTCAGCGGTTTTTATTTAAGTGTGAAGGCTTAATTGAGCGTAAAGCCTATGTATATGAATTGGCTAAGTTGGTTAAAGCCTTTAATTTTTTGAGCAGTTTTTATCAGTATGAGGAAACGATTGAGCAATTTGTTTTGTTTGCCGAATTTATCCAGTCGCAATTGATAAAAGAAGGTTCTGTATCGGAATTAATGAAGGCAATTAGCAAGGTTAAATTAATTAAAGCCAATGTGACATATCTAGGTGTTACCGAGAATCAACCGGGAACCATAAAAGAACCGCGTATGGGCGGCGGCAATCACACACCACACCCGATCCCTAAGACTTCCATTCAAGCCACCATAGAGAATATTAAAGAGAAGTACCCTATCAGTGATGAAGAGGCTTTAATTATTCGGGAAGTCTGCGATGAAAAACAAAAGGATGAGACTATCTTGTTAACCATTCAACTTAACAAAAACAAAGCACGATTCCTACATGAGGTGTATAAACCGCAAATACGGTATTCCATTGAAGAAGCCTATAGTCAGCGAGGGCATAATAATGAACTCTATGAAGATAAATACGCTGATGATGGCGCGATTTTCGACATGATGGCGAACAGTGTTTTGAATTTTGGGTTAAACCAATTGTGGTCTTGAGTTTAATTGCATAGACCAACATCCTTCGGCTAATTGACTGTTACACTTTAAATCTATAATAGTCACAAGTAGAATAAGCAAACGTTAATATAGTGATTTATGTAGCAATCAAGACCGGCTAACCATGCTGGTTTTTTCCAGGAATATTTAGGCAAGTTTTTTTCTGGAAATATCTGGCAACGAGTGCGGCAGTTCAGCCATAGTTTTAATGATGTGCTACCCTTAAAACATGATTTTTTATACTTTTTACCCCTATACTACCCCGTAATAACTATAAATTATTGTTATTTATAGTAACTTCACTTTATGTATAGGAAAGTGAAGTAGCAAAGAAACATCTAAACCAAGTCAATTTTGTTAAGGGCTTGTAGCAATACAAGCCTTTTTTGTTTTGTCATATTTGTCATTACCTTACCCTTTTTACCCCTATATTACCCGGCAAGCTTTAAACGAGGTTAACTCTTTCATATACGAGTAAAACAACCCATGTTTTTTTGCCTAATAGGTGCGACTTTCTTAGGGGGTATTGTATATTTCAATGCGTGAAACGTGTTACTGGCCAGTATATAAGAAGCAAAAAAAATGCCTATCCGCTGTCGATGGAGATAGGCATTAAGAAATAAGGTAACTCGCAAAAAATAACCTTCA
>JBBQCU010000227.1:0-6132 GCA_038319065.1 Methylococcales bacterium | reverse complement strand
AATGACCGCCGCCGGAACCGGCGCAGCGGTGATGGTTTCGCAGTTTTTGCAGGCGTATTGAGGGCGGATATGGCGATGCACGGTAAAGACGGCGGGTACGACATCGAGTTGTTCAGTCACATCTTCACGGATTTTGATTAACTCACGACCGCATTGGCCGCACTGACACGAGTCCGGTTCATGACGGAAGTCGATGCGTGGCAAATGCGCTGGCAACGGCTGGCGGCCAGCGCGCGGGCGCTTGGGTTTTTCGGCCGACACCACCGGCTGTTGATCAGCCAGTTGTTCGAGTTCGGCTTCAACAGCGGCCACATCCTCGTCCCAGGTCTCGGCAAACAAATCCGCCTGGAGGTGTCTAAACGTTTCGCTCTTGACGCCGTAACGAATCCGGCGCAGGTAGGCAAGCTCGACAGTCAGCGCCTGGATTTTTTCGTCCTTGCTTTGGAGTTCAGCCGTCGCTTTTTTCACCTGTTCGAGCAATGCCTGAATTAGGTCCGCCACCTGTTTTTGGGAGGCGGATTCGAGGTCAAATTGCTCAAGTTCAAGGAGGGATTTCATGGTGAAATTATACCATGAAATCCGCTGAAAGCCTTATAAATACTGGGTTTTAATGAAAATAAACGGTCTTAAAACCGGCTGTTTTTACACCTGCCAGTTAGCAGAAGGAACGGCCGATAAGCGTTGCCAATCCACCCCGGTAATCAGCCACTGCCATTGCTCAAACGTCACCAAAAAACACGCATCGCTGACCTTGGGCCAAATGAAGCGGCCTTTATGCAAGCGGCGCTGGCACAACCAGACCCCGGTGCCATCCCAGACCACCACCTTAATGCGATTGCCGGAACGGTTACGAAACACAAACGCCGATCCTGAGCAGGGTGCGTGTCCCAAGGCTTGCTGGACAACCATCGACAAACCGTCGATGCCACGGCGCATGTCCACAGGCGAGACCGCTAACCAAATAGCGGCAGGATGCGTTATTAACCCAGGCATTGTAAGAGCTCAGCTAACCAGCGCGGAGCAATGTTGCCCGGCAGTTCTAATGCGTATCCTTTGGATAACCTTAGCCAAATAGGTTCTGTTGCTGGCAAGGTATCGGCTGCGGATTTAATTTCAACCGGTATCAATAAAGGCTTAGTGGGCTGGTTTGATAATTGGTAAGTTTTAAACCAACGCGAAAAGGTCTTGGCATTAAGCCCTTGTTGCTGGCAATACACCGCCTGTGTCAATCCACTCGCTTGCCATGCTTTTATGTGTTCTATGTGACGCTTTTGTAATGCCATCGCTTATCCTCAGAAAAAGTTTAAGGATACCTGAGCCCCTGAGAAATTTTTAGATGGTGGGGTTGGGCGCTTACGTTCTACCAACATTATCGATATAAGAACTAAATAATTGAGAACTTATATTGTAGTATGCATATAAAGGATGGCATTTATTTTTATCAATCAAAACCTTAATTAAGCCATTATTATAAACGGCCTCTAAATCCTCTTTGATTATCATGTTACAACCAATAGTCTCACCGGTTCTAGCAATAACTATGTCGTTCTTTTTTAATAAAAATCTACTTCTATCTTGGTCATTAACTTTACAGAATCCCCAGTCAGAAAATTTCTTTTTTTGTGAAATATCCTGAATGCGCAAACACCGAATTCCCGAGTCATAAAATACTATTGGAGCTCTTTTAATTGCGTCAGCTCCTGTATTAGCTTTTACAATTAAATCGGCAAATTTTGCCATATTATATTTTTTCATTATTAATAGTGAAATATTCTCAAAGATCCCACGCCTTCTGCGCCCTCTCAGATAAAGATTCCACCGTTTCATCCGGCCAAATGTTTTTTTGCCAGTCGGTATAATCAAACTTATCGCGTTTGATCAGCATGATAAATCGCTTGGCATCGACCTTACCCAATTTGGAAAAAATAGATTCAAATCCGCTGTTTATAATTTCGCTGTCGGTTTTCATTGTTACAGTCCCACTGTTGACATAATGCTTATTCGCCTATTTGTTTTAAAAATTGACTATAAACGGTTTCACTATACCAACGTCCTTTTTGTATCATTTCATCCAATAATGGTTTTACTTTTTTTATTAATTGTTTTTGTTTAGCAACTTCTAATACTGTTAAAGTCCCTATGCAATATAACTGCTGAGATTGCGCTATTTTATAACCTATACGCTCGTCAATAATCAGCATATCTGCTGCCATTTCTTTGGCTAAAAAAATGGCTTCTGCTTCACCTCTATCAAGCTCGTTTAATAAAAAACCCAAATACGCATTGCCTTGAATGGTCATGATTTCAAAGCACGGATTATCTATTTCCTGATAGCCATGGGATTTTTTATATTTTATTTCGTTATAAACCGCTTGCGGAATATAAACTTTATTAAATAAATCAGTCAGTAAAGATAAGCGTCCTATTGAGGATAAAGAAATAATAGGTGTCGTGTTACTAACGACTTTCATTGATTCTTTTCCAGTAAGGCCAATGTTTGCCCTACGTTATTAACCATTTCATTGACTAAATCAGCTTCATAATCAAAAACGGCTTCATTTTCAAATTGCAATTTTTGAATAAAGCCTAATCGGTCATAACCTGCTAATTCTGCCGCTTTTCCCAAGCTCAGTTTGTTTTTTCGATAAAGCATTAAGGCATGATGAAAAAGCATGGTTTTTATAAATTCTTCCTGTTGTTCTTTTAGTGTAATTAAAAAATCATCCGATATATCAATAGTTAAGTGCATTTTAAATTCCTTGCTTCATGATGTTTTGAGGCTTACCCGGTTATGCTCTCTGTCTGCGGCATTATTGAAACATACGCTAATAACAGCAAGTCAATTATCTATAAAACTATTGAGATTAGCATTAATCTGCTGTTGCAAGCCTTGCGACTTGGCATCAAGGCCTTGCAATCGTTGATGTAACATCAAAACCTCTTCTGCAAATTCTTCCTCAGTCATGCCGTCTTCTTCAATCACTACTCCGACATACCGCCCAGGATTCAGTGAATAATCCTGTTCCTGAATTTCTTCCAGGGTCGCCAGTTTGCATAAGCCGGTAACATCTTCATAAACTGCATCGGGGAATCGCTCCTGCAACCATTCGATTTGATGCAGCCAATAAACAGCCGATTTTTCGATGGTTTTAAATTCCAGCGGCATTGCCGGATTAATGGCTTCGTGAAAGTCGCCCAGCAATTCGCCGAGTTTTTTAAAGTCGCGCAGATTGGCATCTTTCCAGCGTTTATCGTCTTTGCTTTTTAATTGCTTGTCGGCGAATTTATAGAGTTTTTCCAATTGGCGATAGCTTTTATCCAGTGTTTTTTTAACGGTGCGGGTTTGCTCAATCAGCGCATGACATCCGGCGACACAGAGTTTTTGTGCGGCATTGCTGCGCTCAGCGTTTTGATACTGCGCCAAGGCATATAAAGCCTGTTGTTCGGCTTGATTTAGTTGGTCAACGGCCGGAATGGTTAAGCTGTCGCGCAAGTGGGTAAAATCAAATTCCGTGATGAGCTGCTGGTGTTCTTCCTGCCAATCTTGTTGTTGCGCCCAGTCATTAAATTTTTCGGTAAAGTCTTTTAAAACCGTGCAGAGCACTTGATAATTTTGATTTATGAACGGCAAGGCGAGCTGCGTTTGCTGCAAGTAATCGTCGATCAATTCCAGATAACGCTCGCTTTGGCCTTGCTGCAAGCGGCTGATAACGGCCAGGTTTTGCACTTGCTCATCGGTGAGTTCACGGTGGGCGCGGTCGATCTGCCGGAATACGTTACGCGCATCGACAAAAAGCACACGAGTATCTTGTTTGCTGGCCTTGGCTTTGTCGAAAAACCATAATGCCGCCGGTAAGGTCACGGTGTAAAACAGGTTAGACGGCAAGCTGGTCATTTGGCTGATTAAGCCTTTTTCGATCAGGCGAATGCGAATGTCTTGTTCCGAATGCCGTGCATCCGATGCTGAGTTAGGCATGACCAAGGCAGCGCGACCTGAGTCATTTAATGAAGTGGCAAACAGGTTAATCCATAAATAATTTGCATTGGGGATGGTGTCTTTGTCTTCTTTGCTACTGCCGGTGCTTTTGCTTTTGTTTTGCGGGATGCCGTATTCGTTAAAATAAGGCTTGTTTTTAACGTTATCGAGTTTTACGTCTTTAACATTAAACGGCGGATTCGCCATGACATAATCGTATTGCCCGACGCAATCCAGGTCATTGGTGAAGGTGTTGGCTTCTTTGATTTCACCTTTTAAACCGTTAATCAGCAAGTTCATTTTCGCCAGTTTTACGGTTTCGCCGGTTTTATCCTGTCCGGTCACGAAAATGGCTTTATTCTGATCACCGTAATGAGCTTTATGCCGTTCGATAAATTGCGCCGATTGCACGAACATACCCGCTGAGCCGCAGGCGGGATCAAACAGTTTGCCGTGATAGGGTTCGATGACTGCGACCATGTATTTAACGACAGAAGTCGGCGTAAAGAACTCGCCGCCACCTTGACCTTCAGATAACGCAAATTTGCTAAGAAAGTATTCGTAGATTTTGCCAAGAATATCGCCGGTAGCATCGTCGGGTATATCATCAAAATTCTTGAGCAGCGTTTTCAGTAGGGTTTTATCGGACTGGGTGATTTTGAAATATTCGTCCTGCGGCAATACGTTTTTAAAATCCTCTCTATCCAAGCCATCCTCAACTGCTTGCATCGCTTCTTTAACTTTTTGCGCGTGTCCAACAGTTTCGGGTAAGTCACGCAGATAGCGATAACGCGCATGTTCAGGAAGATAGAAGCCGCAGGTGGCGATGGCGATTTCTTTTTCTGTCCGCTCAATGCGTGTGCCTTGTTTGCTGACAAATTCCAGTTTGATAGCGTCTTCAAATTGGCGATACTTGATGTCGGCGAATTTCAGGAAGATGAGTCCCAAAATGGGCGAGGCATATTCGGTGGCTTTTAAGCCTGCTCCCTGGCGCAGTTGATTAGCGGCATCCCAAAGATCATTTTCCAGCTTTTTCAGTTCTTGTGTATTCATTAACGGTACTTGAAGTATCCCTCTAGGTTTCTGGCTTAATTGGCTTATATTATAGGGTTATAGGTTATTGCACAGTGATAAATAATGATTGTCCTCTGTATTTTTTAAGTGGGGTTGAATTTAAACAAACGACAGAAATGTTTCATAGTTACCCAATCAGCCGAGCAATGGAATTATTGGTTGTCCTCATCAAGAAGGTATCGATTATCCAGATGGCGAGGTTTGCCAGGAATGTACATTCTGGAAAGGACGAGACCGGTGGACCTGTGAAAGAATACATTAATATAGCGCTACATTATTTAAACCTGTTATTCACAAAGTCTGTGGATAACCCTGTCTTTAATTTGTCATATTCCACTCCAACCCACTGCCAACCCTGGAGTTTAGTTAAATTGGCTAAAAATTGGTCAAATTCAATTTATACTTTAGCCTGGGGATGGCGATCCGGAATGTTTTTGGTTTGCATGGGCGGGGAATAAGTTATTGGTCTCGTGTAACAATACCACTCATCCTGATGATGCTTCCGGAGTAATTATTCAGGCATTGTTGATTAAACTAAACCAAGGAAATCAATGAACGTAAATCAACTCCTGATACAAGCTTTTGGTCCGTTAATAAGCTCGTTTTGGTGGCTAATACCACTATTTATTACCGTAGTGATTCTGAAGACGCCATTCATTAAAGGCGTTATCGGAGAATTCCAGGTTAACCTGGCAGCTAAGTTCTTTCTGGATAAGCACGTCTACTCGCTGTTCAAGAACGTGACGGTGCCAACAGAAGGTGGCACCACCCAGATAGATCATGTCATTGTGTCACGGTACGGTGTTTTCGTGATCGAAACCAAGAACATGAAAGGCTGGATATTCGGCAGCCCCCAACAAAAAACCTGGACCCAGAAGATTTACCGGCACACAACCAAATTCCAGAATCCGCTGCATCAAAATTATAAACATACCCAGACGTTAGGTAACTCGCAAAAAATACCTCACACTAGTTTTTACACAATACTGTTTAAAATCGATATATCCTACAAGCATATTATTACAGATCGCAACCTAGAGCATGACCCCTTTAACTGAACAACATATCAAAACGATTAAAGA